>NZ_QPJY01000006.1:171340-224819 GCF_003337735.1 Thioalbus denitrificans
GACCCGCACGGTGCAGGCCGGTGACCCGGATCCGCTGCCCAACACGGTGACGGTGCACTACAACCCGGACGGGTTCCCGAATGACATCAGCGACAGCGACGGTCACTCGGTCAACCTGTTCCAGCCGGGCGTGGACGTGGCGAAGGTGTGCTACGACCCCAGCGGCCCCACCGAACCGCCGTATGACACGGTGGTTGTCCACGGTGACCCGCTGGAGTACCGGTTCACCATCACCAACGACGGGTCTTCCGACTCGCCCAGCCTGGTCCTCGCCAGCGTGCTCGACCAGGTGACGGTGGGCAGCGATCCGCCGCTTCCGGCCGACAACCTCACGGCGGCGGCCACGGCGGCAGGATGCGCCAGCCTGGCCTACGGTGAGAGCTGCAGCTTCACGGTGCAGTTCGACACCTCGGGCGTGATGGCCATGGACGATGTGACGGTCTCCGACCGGGTGGATGTGCTCTACAACCCGGACGGCTTCCCGAACAACATCACCGACTACGCCACCGCGAGCTGCACGGTGACCCCGGGACTGGAAGGGTGCACGCCCGGCTTCTGGCAGGGCGGATACGGGAGGAATCTGTGGAATGAGCCCACGGATCCCGACTGGCCCGACCGCACGGGCGAGGGCGGAACCGCCACCAACCCGTTCACTCACGATACGCTCTTCTGCGACTACTTCGGCTGCAAGGTCGGCACGAAGCTCGCGGGTCTGACGATGATCGAGATTGTGGGCACGGGCGGCGGCGAGATGCCTGAGCGCAAGGCAGCGCGCAACGTCATCGCGGCCTACCTCAACACCGCGTGGAGCATGCGCTACGACTTCGGTCTGTACGACGAGCCGGGCGAGATCGCGGCGCTGTGGACCAGTGCAGTGAGCGGCGGCATCAGCTACATGGATGTGCACCTGCTGCTGGGCGGCTACAACAACCAGGAGTGCCCGATTCCGTAAGGATTCAGGCGCGGGTTCCGGCGGCCGGGTGCGCCGGCCACCGGAACCCATATCTCCGGTAGCCTGAACCGGGCGGCCTGGCGACAGGCGCCCGGTTTTTTATTCGCCGGCAGGGCGCCCGGGGCCTGGAAAGGATGAATAATCTCTCTCGCGAAGGCGCAAAGATCGCCAAGAACGCCCGCACCACACAGGATGGGGCGGCGTGACGGTTGTTCGGTCTTTGCTCTGCGGGCGAAGAGTTGATGCAATCCCAATCCGCCCCGAAGCATCCTCATGGGCAGCTACAGCGAACACTCCGGGCCCTGCCAGGGCCCTTTCGCCGCCCGATGTGGTCTTGCGCTTCTACTGCTGCTTCTGCCGATCTTCGCGGCTGCCGAGCCAGCGGGGAAAAGCGGCGGACAGAGCCGCGCCGCGGCCCTCGCCGCATTGGCCGAAACACGAGGTTTCTCCCTCTCCGGAGCCGAGCGGCTGGGTGATGCCTCCGCGCCGGTCATGGAGGACGATCTGGCACTCGGGCAGCGCCTGCGCCTCCTGCTGCTGCGGGAGCCGGAATCACCGACTGGCGACGAATGAGGCCGGCCCGCACCGTGCAAGGACGCCCTGCCGCGGAGATCCCTCCTCCACCGCAGGAGCGGCTTCCAGCCGCGATTCACGCCCTGTGCCGCGGCCGTCGCGGCAGGAAGGCTGTTCTACACCGGGAACCGGCACCGCTTCAGCGGCGCAGCGCCTGTTCCGTCTCATGCTGGAGGTTCTTCAACCGGCGGCGGAACTCCTCGGTGATCTCGGTGGCGTCCTGCTGGCTCTCCACCACCTGGGGGGTGAGCAGCACCAGCAGCTCGGTGCGCTTGGTGGACTGCTCGGTCGCACCGAACAGCTTGCCCAGGACGGGAATGCGGTAGAGGCCCGGGATGCCGCGCTCGGAGTCGAGCTTGTTCTCGGTGATGAGGCCCCCGAGCACGATGGTCTCGCCGCTCTGCACCGCCACGGTGCTCTGGATGTTCCGCTGCAGGAACCGCCGCGACTGGGAGTTCTCGCCCACGATCTCGATGTCGCCCACGTCGGTCACCTCCTGGTTGATCTCCATGGTCACCAGGCCGCCGGCATTCACGCTCGGGGTCACCGAGAGCAGCACGCCGGTGTCGCGGTACTGCACCGCCTCCAGCACCGTGTCGCCGGTGGTCACCTCGCGACCGGTGGTGACGGGGACCTGCTCGCCCACCCGGATCTCGGCGGTGCGGTTGTCCAGCACCATGAGCGAGGGGCTGGAGAGGACATTCACCTTCGAGTCGGTGGCCAGGGCGTTCAGCACGGCGTTGACCGCGCCGGCGGAGTCCACCAGGGCATAGGAGAAGCCCGGGATGATGGAGCCGATGCCGTCACCCTTGTTCAGGTCCAGCAGCCCCACGCCGTCCTGCCCCCGGGCCAGGGAGTTGTTCTTGAAGAACCACTCCAGGCCGTAGCTCAGCTCGTCCTCCAGGGTCACCTCCACGATGGAGGCCTCCACCAGCACCTGCAGCGGCAGCACGTCGAGTTTCTTCAGCGCCGCCTCCACCACCAGGTACTCCGCGGCGGTTGCCAGCACCAGGACGGCGTTGTTCTGCTCGTCGGCCACGATGCGCACGTCGGTGCCCTCCAGCAGGGTCACCCCGGCATCCCCCCCGCCGGCCCCGCCCGCCGCCGGTGGCGTTGCCGGGGCCGCCGGCTCGCCCTCGCCCGCGGGGGCGGAGGCCAGGGCGACCGCCGTCATGCCCGGCGCGGTGCGGGGCGCGGCCGGCTCGCGCTGCCCGCGCCGGCCGGAGAAGACTTCGCTGAGGATGCCGGCCAGGTCGCCGGCCTTGCGGTTCCTGACCCGGTAGACGTGGAGCTGTGACCCGGGGCCGGTATCGGCCCGATCCAGGCGGGTGACCCAGGTCTGCACCTCGTCGAGGTAGCGGGGCTGGGGCGTCACCACCAGCAGCGCGTTGAGCCGCTCGATGGGCTCCACGCGAATCACCCCGCCCTTCTCGCCCACGCTCTCGCCGATGATCTGTTCCAGCTCGCCGGCGATGGTCTTGGGGGCGGCGTTCTCCAGCGGGAAGATCCCCACCGAGTAGCCCTTGAGCCAGTCCACGTCGAAGATGTCGATGGTGGCGAGCCAGCTGCGGATGTCCTGGCTGCTGCCGGAGAGGATCAGGACGTTGCGCCGCTCGTCCACCCGCATCAGGCCGGTCTCGCCCACGAATGGCTCGAGGATCTTCTCCATCTCGGTGGCGGCGATGTACTGCAGGGGCACCACCTGGACGTGGTAGCCGGGCCCGGCGTGGAGCCGCTGGCGACCGATGCGCGACTTCACCGCGCCCTGGGGCGCCTTGGAGAGGGGCACCACGCGGTAGAGGCCGTTGTCCTCCATCAGGGCGGCCCCGTTGACCCGCAGCATGCTCTCCACCAGGGGCAGCAGGGCCTCCCGGCTCACCGGGCGGCTGGTCTGCACGCTCACCGTGCCGCTCACCTCCGGGTCGATAACGTAGTTGACCCCCAGGAGATCACCGAAGATGACCCCCACCACCTCCTGCACGTCGGCGCGCTCGAAATTGAGGGTGATGTCCCCCTCGGCGGGACCCGTCGCCTGCACCGGCTCGGCGCCGCGGTTGCCCACCAGCATGCCGGTGCCCTTGCGGATGATGGGGCTGCGTCGAACCGGCGCCGCCGGCGCCTCCACGACCGGCCGGGGTGTCGCCGGCGCGAGCACCGGGCTGCCGGCGCTCGCCTCGCCGCCGCCGTAGTAGGCGTCCCGTTCCGGCCCGGTCTGCGGCTGCTGCGCGGCGCAGGCCGCCAGCAGCGCGGCGGCGAGCGCGGCGGCGATCGGCTTGAGCATGGTCGTGACCTCGGTCGTACCCTGGATCATGGCGATATATCCTCGGCGTCCCCGTTATCGTTGTAGGTGTGCAGCGATGTTCAATCGCCGGGCGCTTCCTGGCGTGGTGGCCGCGGTTCCTGGCGTGGCGGCCGCGTCTCCGGCGGGCGGGCGGCGGCGGGGGGCGACGAACGTTCCAGCGACAGCTCGGTGGTGTTCGGCCCCCGTCTCAACATGACCCGGTCCGGCTCGATGGACTCGATCATCCAGCCCTCGATCCAGGACTCCAGCCCCCCCCTGGCGACCTCGTTCCGCCGGGAGAGCTGGAACAGGGCCTCCTTTTTCTCCGTGGTAATGACGACCCCGATCAGGCGGAAATTCACATCCGGCGCCGGCCCCGCCTCGTGGGGCGCCGCCACCGTCGGCCGCCGATCCTCGTTGAACAGGGGTCTGTCGATGATATCAGCATATTGCCCGAGGGGCGGCAGCGTGAAGCGGGGCAGATCCCGCTCCGCGGCGGCGGGCTGGCGGGGGCTGTTGCCGGCAGTTGCGACGGGCTCCGGCTGTTCGCGCCAGCGCAACTCCCAGGCGAGCACGCCGACAAGCACGAGATTGAGCGCCACCAGCAGCAGCGCCAGTCCCCGGCTTCCGTCTCTCGCACCGCTCACGTTCCCGACCCTCCGTGAATGAACCCAGTCAGGGTGAAACGGACATCCAGCTGCCAGTCGAGCTCCACCCCGGGAGAACCGGGACGGCGGCGCTGGGGACGCCGGTTGACGGAGACATCCTCGACCAGGACCAGGGGCCGGCCGGACTCGAGACGATGGAGGATTGCCTGCAGGGCCCCGATGGAGCCGGTCATGCGCACCCGCACCGATACCCGGCTGGAAGCCTCCTCCCCCTGCTCCACCGTCAGTGGCTGGGTACTCACCAGGCTGCCCTCGGCCCCCTCCACCGTTTCGCGGGCGTAGGCCTGGAGCTCGGCCGCGGCCAGGGCGCGCGAGCTGTTGCGCAGGAAGAGATCCTCCTGCTCCCGTTCGGACCCGGCGTTTTCCAGCGCCTGCTCCAGCTGCGGCCGCTGGGCGGCCACCCGCTGGTAGCCGGCCAGCCGCTTACGCAGCACCTGCAGGGACTCTTCGCTGTCCCGGTAGGCGACCAGCAACGGGTCCACCACCACCAGGTAGACAGCGGCCAGGAGCGCGGCCAGCAGAGCGATTGCGAGTCCCTTGCTGAGCGGGGGGCTGAGTGTCATGGCGGGCCCCCTGCGGTAGCGCTGACGCTCACGACCACCTGGAAGCGGTAGCGGCCGCTGCGCGGGTCACGGATCACGGGCGAGCGGAAGGTGGCGTTCTCGAACAGCGCCGAGCCCTCCAGCAGGCCGATGAGCGCGGAGGCGTCGGCGGAGATGCCCTGGATGCTCACCTGGCCGTCCTTGAGTTCGAAGCGCTCGAGCCAGGTGTCGTCCGGTATGAGCGCGGTCAGCTCGCGCAGCACCTCGATGACGATGGCCGTCTGCCGCCGCTGCCGCAGCAGCGACCCGGTCTCGGAAACCCGCCGGTCGATATCGTCGCGGAGCGACTGGGCGGAGCGGGCATCGGCGGCTACCGCCTCGATGCGGCGCTCCACCTCGGCGATGCGCAGCTTCTGCACGGCCAGGGGCAGCGCCGCCACGGACACGGCCAGCAGCAACGCCAGGATGCCCAGGATCCTGTTCAGGCGGCCCCAGCCCGTGCTCCGGCGTTCCTGGCGGCCGGGTCGCCAGAGGTTGAATGCCGGGGGCGCGCAGGGATGCGCGGCGCCCCCGCTGCCGCTCTCGTCGAAGGTGACCGCCGTGAGGGACAACCCCCACTCCTCCACCCGTTCCCGCGCCCGATCCAGGTGACTCCGGGGAACCACGACCAGCGTGACCCGCAGCCGTCCGTCCTGCTTGTCGATGCCCTCGTTGCGATAGTCGTAGTAGACCTGATCGGCCGGGAAGGGCGTCTGCCGGTCCATCTCGAAGCCCAGCACCTCGCGCAGGTTCTCCTCCGCCTCCGCCGGCAGGGCGACCGTTTTCACCAGCACCTGGGCCCGGGGCAGCCGCACGACGACCTCGATGCGCTCCCGGCGCAGCCGCCGCAGCAGCAGCTGCAGATCGGCGGGCACCTCGCGCCGTTCGGGAGCCAGGACAAAGCGGCCGAGCTCCGAGTCACGCATTCCCCGGCACTCGGTGGCCCGCAGGTGCCCGGTCTCCATGTCCAGGATCACCCGGTGGCCTGCAGCCACGGCCTGCCCCCGCGACAGGGACGGCAGCAGGGAACGCAGCTCCGCCAGCCACCAGTGGAGGAATCCGGAGATGACACCCTGCCGTGTTGCGCTAGCGGCCAAACCGGCCCCTCCTTCCGTCGAGAATCATCCGCCCGCCACCATCGATGCCCCATCCCCGGCCTGCTGGCCGGGTTGCGGCGGCAGGGCGCGGGTCCAGCTCAGCACCTCGTAGGGCTGGCCGTTTCCGGTGCGGGCAGCCGCTCCCAGGCGCACCACCGCCAGGAGCGTCTCCACCGCCCCGCCCTCCGTCTGCGCCTCCACGCGGATGCTGTAGACCGGCCCCGACACCTCGGAGAAGTAGCGTCGGTCCGCCAGCGTCGGCAGGGGCGGCGGCAGGCCTTCGGCGGCATTCAGTTCCCGGGCGCGGATGTACTCGTCCACCTGGGCCGAATCCACGTCGGGAAGCGCCAACAGTACCCGGCGGGTCGCAACCAGCGGATTGATACCTGAAACATACGCATACAGCGTCACGGAATCCCTCAGGCAGTAGTAAAGATCTGTGTCCACCCCGAATACCAGCGCCAGTTCCTCCAGGCTCTCGAAGGGAGCGTCCTTGGCCCCGTAGCCGAGACCGGCGCGCCGGTAGTCGTCGTCCTCGGCGCCGTTCAGGTGCACCAGCGAGTCCGGATCCCGCCAGTCCAGTATCGCATCCAGGATTGCCTGGCGCGCTTCGGGTTCCGCGCCGCACTGGGACAGCAACCCGCCGAGGAGATCGGTGCGGCCCACGTTGAGGTCCACCTTGCCGGCCTCGTCGCTGACGACGATCCGCAACCGGGTCTGCCCGAACACGGTTTCGTACACCGTGCCGTCGGGACGCCAGCGCTGGGCGGGATCGGCAATCCCCGGGGCCCGCAGCAGCGCGTGGACCGCCAGGCCGACACCCGCGTCCGCCGCGCTCCGACCCCTGGCCGCCTCCAGCCAGTTGCGCGCCAGCGCGGTCTCGGTGCGGGTGGCGAAGGAGAAGGCGGCGGCAATGGTTCCGAGCAGGGCCAGCACCCAGAGCACCACCACCAGCGCCACGCCGCGCGAGGCTGACGGCCGGCGCGGCGCGGGTCTGTCACCTGTCTCCTGTCGCATTTCCGGCCCCTCCCTCCTCAGCGCGGCGCATTGCCGTGCAGGGCGATGGTCTCCGTGCCACCGGTCCCGTCGGGGCGCTCCAGCACCACCCGCACCAGCAGCGGCAGGCGATCCTCCCGCGGCCATTGGGCGACCCAGCCGGGGGCCTCCCGTCGATCCGCGGCGCCGAAGTATTCGAAGCTCCCGCCCGCCAGATCCCGCGCCAGGATCACCCGCCCCTCCGGTTCCGGCATCTCCCCCGGGGCGAAATCCGGCGCAAACAGGACATAGGAGAGCTCCAGTTCCGCCGCTCCCGGTCCCGCGTCCCGGAACTCGAGTGTATAGAGGTAGAGCCCGGCGAGTCGCCCCTGCTGGTTCGGCATCGGCGCCACGAAGCGCAGCCGCTCCCGCTCACCCCAGAAGGCGAGCCGGTGCTCCTCGTCCCGGCCGATGGAGACGGCACGCGCCTGCTCCACCTGCCGGCGCAGGAAGCCCTCGGTCATGCGCAGGCGCTCGGAGTCCTCGAGCACGGCATCGGCCGCCGCCCAGCTGCGGGCGCCCATGCGCATCCCGGCGAAGGTCAGCGCCAGGATGATGCCCAGCAGACTGAGCGCCACCAGGAACTCCACCAGCGTCAGCCCGCGGTTCCGGCGCCCCATGGCCCGGTCCGGCATCCTGGCGCTTGTGCGCATCATGGCGCCTCCGCGAGCCGCAGCGTCGCCAGGGAGACGGTGCGCGGCCCCAGCAGGCTGTCCCAGGCGATCTCCACCTCCACCCGGTAGAGACGCGCCGCGCCGGGCCCGCCGGGCTCGTCCACGGGATCCAGCTCCACCACTTCAGAGCGCCAGCGGAACGGCCCGGCGCCGGCGCCCTCCTCGATGCCCGGCGCCAGGGGCGAGGTCACTCCCAGCTCCGCCAGCCGCGACTCGGCCAGGGCCACCGCGGCGCTGTAGTCCGCGGCCAGCCGGGTATTGCGCAGGCCGGCGGAGAAGATGCCGAGCAGCACGCCGAGGGAGAGGGCGAGGATCACGAAGGCCACCAGCACCTCCAGCAGCGTGAAACCCCGGCACCGCTTACTGCGCATCCCGTTCATGAATATCGATACGTCCGCTGAGCCAGTCCACGTCCACCATCCAGCCGCCCCGCTCATCGCCTAGGGTCACCCGTCCGCCGGTGGAGCTGCCGTCGGGATAGAAGCGGATCGCGCCCACCCGCTCGTCCAGCAGCTCCTCCCGGGCCGTTACCAGCTCCAGCTCCAGCGCCCCCGGCAACTCGGTCACCCGCCCGGACCCCTGCCGCTGGTAACGCCTGTTCTCGAGATCGAATATCAGCGCCTGGTCGTGCCCCGAGAATACCGCCTCGCTGCGCGCGTTGCGCAGGCTGGCCGCCAGGCTGCGTGCCGCACCCCGGGCCTCCAGGCCCGGAAAGGCGCGGCTGAACAGGGGCGGCACCACGGCCAGGAGCAGCGACAGCAGCAGGAGCACCACCAGCAGCTCCACTAGGGTGAAGCCGCCCGGCCGCGCGCGGCTTTCGTTTGCGCTCTCGGCGCCTTGGCGAGAGGATGGAAAGTTTCTCCCGCCACGGCGCCGAGGGGGCCCGGAAAGGCGGAGCCCCTTCGACCTGTCGGCAGACGGCACACTCACGCTGCTCATTTCCTTTGCGCTCTCCGCGTCGTGGCGAGAGAACCGGGACAACTCCGGCTCCGGCTTCCCGTCACTCCCAGCTGAGAATGTCGGCGTCCTCGCCGCTGCCGCCCTCGCTGTTGTCGGCCCCGAGGGAGTAGAGATCGTAGGGGCCGTGGTCGCCGGGCGACTCGTAACGGTACTCGTTCCCCCACGGGTCCTTGGGCACGTAGCTCTTCTTCAGGTACGGGCCGTTCCAGCGGTCGGTGCCCGGGGGCTGCGACACCAGGGCCTGGAGCCCCGCGTCGGTGCCCGGATAGCGCCCCGTGTCGAGGGAGTAGAGATCCAGGGCCGCACCCAGCTCCTCGAGCTGCAGGCGCGCGGTCCTGGACTTCGACTCGCCCACGTACTTCATCACCCGCGGTCCCACCAGCCCCGCCAGCAGCCCCAGGATGACCAGGACCACCAGCAGCTCGATCAGGGTGAACCCCCGCTGCCGGACGCTCCGGCTTCCGCCGTCCATTCGCTTCTCTCTCACCGCACCCACCTCTTCGCAATTCGCCTCACATGGACTCCCGCCGCAATCAGAACACCAGCTGGTTGACGCTGAGCAGCGCCATCAGGATGGAAATGATGATGGCGCCGATGAGCAGCCCCAGGCCGATGATGATTACCGGCTCCAGCAGCGCCAGCGCGCGCTGGATGGCGAGCTTCACCTCGCGGTCGTAGATGTCCGCCACCCGCAGCAGCGCCGACTCCAGGCGGCCGCTCTCCTCGCCCACCTTCACCATGTGCCCCACCAGGCGCGGGAAACGGCCGTCGGCCAGCAGCGTCTGGGCCAGGCCGTGCCCCTCCTTGGCGTTTTCCATCACCCGGGTCACCACCTCCACCAGGCCGCGGTTGCCCAGGGTATCCCGCACGATGGCCAGCGCGCTGAGCAGCGATACCCCGTTGCTGAGCAGTGTGCCCAAGGTGCGGGCGAAGACGGCCGCCTCCACCCGGGCGATGAGCGCCCCGACCACGGGCAGCCCCAGCAGCCAGTTGTCCCAGCGCTCGCGGAAGGCGGGCTCCCCCAGTTTCCGGCGCAGCAGCAGCGTCCCTCCCGCGATGATCGCCAGCAACAGCCACCAGTAGCCCTGCAGCAACCCGCCGGCGGCGAAGACCACCCGGCTCACCAGCGGCAGCTCCTGGCCCATCTCCTCGAACAGCGAGGTGAACTGGGGCACCACGAAAACCATCAGGACGATGAGCGAGGCGGCGCTGATGAACGCCAGGATGGCGGGGTAGATGAGCGCGGTCCTGACACTGCTCTTCAGGCTGTCGTACTGGGCATGAAACTCCGCCAGCCGCTCCAGCACCGACTCCAGCGCCCCCGCCGCCTCGCCGGCGCGCACCATGTTGACGGAGAAGCGGCCGAACACCGCCGGCTGCCGTTCCATGGCCTCGGCCAGCCCGGCCCCGCCGCGCACCTGGTCCAGCAGCTCGCCGATGACCGCCGCGGCGCGTTCGTCCTCCGCCAGCTCCACCAGCATTTCCAGGGCCCGGTCGAGCGGAATGCCCGAGCCCAGCAGGTTGGCCAGGTCACGGGTGAAACTCACCAGCGACAGGGTCCGGCGCCGGCTCCACGCCGGCCGCCAGCCACGCTGCCCGGCCGCCTCGTCCCGCTCCGCCCGGATCGGGGTGTGGCCGAGCTCCTTGAGCCGCTCGATCACCGCCTCCCGGCTGGCCGCCTCGAGCCGTCCCTCCAGGACCTCGCCTTCCGCGCTGACTGCCTTGTAGTTGAAAGTGGGCATGGCTACCGGTCACGGGCGACCCGCAGGACCTCCTCCAGGCTGGTGGTGCCGTCAAGCGCCTTGAGCAGCCCGTCCTCGTACATGGTGCGCATGCCGCCCGCCACGGAGGCGGCGGCGATCTCGCGGGCATCGGCGCTCCTGAGCACGAGACTGCGGATGGCATCGTCCATGACCAGGATCTCCATCACGGCGGTGCGCCCCCGGTAGCCCGTCCCGTTGCATTCATTGCACCCCACCGGGCGGTAGAGTGTGACGGGTCCCCCGGCCAGTCGCCCGAGGCCGGTTTCCGCCACCAGCCCGGGCAGGGGCTCGTAGGTCTCCCGGCAGTGGGGGCAGAGACGCCGGACCAGGCGCTGGGCCAGGACACCGTTGACCACCGAAGTGACCAGGTAGCCCGGGATGCCCATGTCCAGCAGGCGGGTCACGCTGCCCGCCGCGTCGTTGGTGTGCAGGGTGGAGAGCACCAGGTGGCCGGTCAGGGCGGACTGCACGGCGATCTCGGCCGTCTCCAGGTCGCGCATCTCGCCCAGCATGATCACGTCGGGGTCCTGGCGCACGATGGCGCGCAGGGCCCGGGCGAAGGTCAGGCCGATCTGCGGCTTCACCTGGATCTGGTTGATGCCCACCAGCTGGTACTCCACCGGGTCCTCCACGGTGACGATCTTGCGCGTGGGCCGGTTCAGTTCGCTGAGCGCCGCGTACAGGGTGGTGGTCTTGCCGCTGCCTGTGGGACCCGTGACCAGCAGGATGCCGTGGGGCTGCTTCAGGGTCTCGAGGAACCTTGCCAGGACCCGCTCGGAGAAACCGAGGGCGGCGAAATCCCGCACCGCGCTGTCCTTGTAGAGCAGGCGCAGGACCAGGCTCTCGCCGAACATGGTGGGCAGGCTGGAGACGCGGATATCGATCTCCCTGCCCTGTACGTGGACCCGGATGCGGCCGTCCTGGGGCAGGCGCCGCTCGGCGATGTCCAGCTTGGCCATGATCTTGATGCGGGATACCACGGCCGCGTAGAGGCGCATGGGCGGGGCCTCCACCTCGTGCAGCACCCCGTCCACCCGGTAGCGGACCTTGAGCTCGTTCTCGAACGGCTCGACGTGGATGTCGGAGGCCTGCTGCTCCACGGCGTTCTGGATGACCAGGTTGACCAGGCGGATGACCGGGGCCTCGCTGGCCAGGTCCTTGAGATGGGCGATCTCCTCCTCGCTGGCCTCGTCCCCGGGGCCAGCCAACCCCTCCACGATCTGGGCCATCCGGGTCCGGCCACTGCCGTAGAGCCGCTCGATGGCGGCGTGGATATCGGCGGCGGTGCCCACCCTGCACACCACCTGCTTGCCCACCAGCAGCTCGATGGCACGGATGGCATAGTCGTCCAGCGGGTCGGCCACCGCCACCTCGACGGTGCTCTCGCCCATTTGTATGGGCAGGACCGTGTGGAGCTTGAGGAAACGCAGGGAGAAGTGGTTCTCCAGGAGGGGGATCTCGGGATAGTCCTCGGGCCCGGCGACGGCGAGATTCAGCTTTTCTGCCAGCACCTCGGCCAGGTCGCGCTCGGAAACCAGCCCGAGGCGGGCGAGGATGGTGCCGATCCGGCCCTGCTCATTGCGTTGCAGCTCGAGCGCCCGTTCCAGGTTGGACAGGCTGATCTTGCCCGCTTCCACCAGGATCTCGCCCAGCCGCTTGTCACGCTCGTGGTGTGGAACCTCTTGCATCCCCTCGTCCCCTCTCCGCCAGACCCGGCGTGCACCCGGACCGGCGCTCCAACGCCGGCGGCATTGTGCCCGTGGCATGCGTAATCATTGTTAAACACGGTGACAACGTCCCTTTTACCCGATCCCATCCGCACACGCAGGGCCCGGCGGGCGACAATGACCGTCCAGAGGTCGCTTACCTGATATTAGTGTACTGCGTCACTCCTGGAGGCACATTCAGCGGCTCGCCCGCCGGCGAGGCGGGAGAGAGGAATCGATGCCGATCCCGGCCGTTGCAGCGCATCCGGCCGGGGCAATCAGCCGGACAGATCGGCGCAGACGCGGTTGCGACCGCTGTTCTTGGCCTGGTACAGAACCCGGTCGGCACGACCAATCAACGACTCCAGGTCCTCTCCGCTCCGGCGACAGGCCACGCCGGCGCTGAGGGTGATTCGCTGCCCGGCGAGCTCACCCTCGAACCGGATTTGCTCCACCGCCCGCCGGACCCGCTCGGCCATGGTGCCCACGTTATGGGCGGACTCGCCCAGGATGAAGACCGCGAACTCCTCGCCGCCGAGACGCACGGGGAGATCGGCCTCGCGCACCACGTCACGCAACGCGGTTGCCACCCCGCGCAGCACCACGTCGCCGGTATTGTGGCCCCAGGTGTCGTTGACGCGCTTGAAATGATCGATATCGAACAGGGCCAGTCCGATGGCCGCTTTGGCATCACGGTCGTGGATGCGCATCTGCCGCCCCACCACTTCATGCATGTACAGGCGGGTGAACAGGCCCGTCAGCGGGTCGCGGATGGAACGCTCGAAGAACTCCCGCCGCTCGATATCGAGTGTGCGGTAGAGGGCTTCCCGCTCCACCGCCACCTGCAGGGGCACGCTCATCTGCTCGGCCATCTCGTCGATGCGCTCGTCGTCCGGCAACTCGCCGTCGAGGCGGACGATGGCCACCGACTCGACCACCCCCGCCGAGGGGGCGAACAGCGGGATGAGCAACTGGTGGTCGTTCCCGCCGCCATCGCCGTCGAGGGGTTGGGAGGACCCGCGGTGCCGCCCGGACCAGGCCTTGCGATCCTGGCCCAGCACGGCACGCACTTCGGGCGGCGGCTCCACCAGCGCCCCGCGGTAGCGTGAGGCCGGCGCCAGGTGGAGGGCCTGGCCCTCCTCCGCCCGGGCATAGAACTCCAGCGAGGTGGCGGGAAGGAAGCGGCGGGCGATGTCGAGCAGGGCGGCGGCGATGTCACGGAAGTCCCGGTACAGGATCATGGCCCGGGTGATATCGCGCAGCGCGGTGTTGAGCTGCGAAAGCCGATGGATGTCCGAATCGCCGCCGGCCAGCAGGTAGAGACCGCAGTCCAGCGTCTTGACCTTCTCCATCATGAACGCCACCAGGTGCTCGGGGATGATGGAGCCGTGCTGGGGCGCGATGCGGCGGATGGGCACCTCCTGCAGCCGGGTCAGGGCATAGTCGAGAATCTCCCGGCTCGGCATGTAGTGCTCGTGGAACGGGCGCAGGGCCTCGAAGTAGCTCTCGTCGCGGGCATAGAGGGAAAACCCCTCGGTGAACCCGCCGAACAGGTCGCTGGAGAAGAGCGTACCGGTCTGCTCGTCGTAGGTGCAGAAGGCGCCGGGAAAGTGGGCGTAGGGGGTGAAGATGAAGCGCAGCCGCCGCCCGCCGAGATCCAGCTGCCAGCCGTTGCGATCCACCAGCCAGAACGGCAGGGAGAGCCCGTAGTGCTTGAGCAGCGCCTCCGCGCGCCAGTGGGTGACCACCACCGCGTCATCCCGGCTCACCAGCTGGTCCACCAGCGGCAGGGCCGCGGCGATGTCCGGGTCCTGGTGGTGGCAGACGAAGTAGCGGATGTTGCTGAAGGGCGTGACCGCCTCGATCTTGCGCAGGGTGTGGCGGAAGGTCAGCGCCGAGCCGGGGTCGAAGAGAATCGACTGGTCGCCGTGCTCGATGAGGTAGACATGGCACTGGAACGGATCGCCGGGCTGGTAGTGCCCCACCCACCACACCCGCTCGGCGATCTCCACCGGGCGCCCGGGATCGAGATCATCACCCATCATGTTGTAGGGCCCGTTCGTCAGCGGATACCCACCCGGCACGAACAGTGCGCCGAATGCGGTATTTCGCCACAGGGCGCACAGGGGTCACCGATAACGGGATCGGGCATGCCGGAGAACCGTCACCCACCCCGCCGGTTCCCATGCCGATTCGGCCCCCTGCAGGCCCAGTGAACCCGGTGCGCTCCGTGGCGGAAAATCCGGCAGCCTGCTAGAACGGAATGTCGTCGTCGAAGTCGTCCATGCCGCGGCCGCCGGAGGCCGGCTGCTGCGGCTCGGAGCGCTGCGGCTGGGACCGCTGCTGCCCGCCGCTGTCCTGGGCGTCGAAATCGGCGCTGCCCGGACGACCATCGAGCATCTGCAGATCGTTGGCCACGATCTCGGTGGTGTAGCGATCCTGTCCCGACTGGTCCTGCCACTTGCGGGTCTGCAGGCGGCCCTCGATGTAGACCTTCGAACCCTTCTTGAGGTATTCGCCGGCAATTTCGCCCAGCTTGCCGAACAGGACGACCCGGTGCCACTCGGTCCGCTCCTGCTGCTCGCCGGTGTTCTTGTCGCGCCAGCTCTCGCTGGTGGCCAGGCGCAGGTTGGCAACGGCGGAACCGCCCGCGGTGTAGCGCACTTCCGGATCGGCGCCCAGGTTGCCGATGAGAATGACCTTGTTGATGCCTCTTGCCATGCATGCCTCTCCCGTGTCTTATGGTCACCGTCCCCGCACCCCCGGTGGGACCGGTCTGTCACCCGCCTCTCAGGCGACGGCGTACTGCTGCAGAGCCTCCACGTCGAGGCGGCTGCGATCCACCTTCAGGTAGGCTGTCTGGTCCTCCGCCACCACCACCGCCTCGGCCACCCCGGCCACCCCGGCCAGGCGCTCGCTCAGCAGGCGGGCCTGGGCATCGTCCACCGGTCCGACCCGCAGCAGATAGCTGCTCAGATAGCTGGGGTGCCGCATGCCAGCGGCCACCAGCCACCACAGCGCCGCCACCACCGCGGAGCCGAGAAACACCCCCTCGATGCCGTAACGGCCATGGAGCCAGCCGCCCATGGCGCCGCCGATGAAGGCGCCCAGGAACTGGGAACTGGAGTAGAAACCCATGGCCGTGCCCTTGCTGTCGGGTGGCGCCACCTTGGACACCAGAGACGGTAGCGTAGCCTCGAGGATATTGAAAGCGGCAAAGAAGACGAACAGGGCGGCGACAATGGCGGAGAGGGAGCCGTGCAGCTGCCAAAGGCCCAGCTCGGCGGCGGCGAGCAGGGCGACGGCGGCCAGGAATACGGTTTTGATCCGACGTTTCTTCTCCGCCAGGATGATGGCGGGCACCATCACCAGCAGCGATCCGGCCATTACGCCCAGGTAGACGAAACTGTGGTAGCCGGAGGCCAGGCCGGCGAAATCGCGCAGCGCCAGGGGCACCACGGTGAAGCTGGCGGTGAGCAGGAGATGGAGGCTGAAGATGCCGTAGTTGAGCCGCAGCAGCTCGCCGTTGCGCAGGACCTTGCCGAACAGCGCCGGCACCGGCTCGGTATCCCGGTGCAGCCCGCTCCGGTGGGGCGTCGGGACCAGCAGGATGACCACCGCGATGGCCGCCAGGGCCAGCGCACCGGTGAGCCAGAAAATGCCCGGCACCCCGATCCAGTGGTTCAGCACCGGCCCGGCCACCATGGCCACGGCGAAGGAGACGCCGATGCTGGCGCCCATGAAGGCCATGGCCTTGGTGCGATGCTCCTCGCGGGTGAGATCCGCGAGCAGGGCCATGACCGTGCTGGCGATGGCGCCGGCACCCTGCAGGGCCCGTCCCACGATGACCCAGTGGATGGTGTCGGACATCGCCGCGAGCACACTGCCGGCGGCGAACAGGAGGAGCCCGGCCACCATCACCGGCTTGCGGCCGATGCGGTCGGAGAGCATCCCGGCCGGGATCTGCAGCAGCGCCTGGGTCAGGCCGTAGGCGCCGATGGCCAGCCCCACCAGGGTGGGCGTCACCCCGTCCAGGTGCTCGGCGTAGAGGGCGAACACCGGCAGGATCATGAACAGGCCCAGCATGCGCAGGCCGAAAATGCCCGAGAGGGTCGCGGCGGCACGGCGCTCGCCGATGGTCATCTGTTCGTGTGCTGAGGGGGTCATGGCTCGGTGTCGGGGTAGCGCCCCCAGCCCGTGGGGAGAGGGCTCCGCTTTTGCCTGCCGGCGTCGTGAAAACGTATAGTATCAGGTTCTTCGCTGGCTACTACAAGGCATCCATGGACACCATCCGCATCCGCGGCGCCCGCACCCACAACCTGCGCAACGTCGATCTCGACCTGCCCCGGGACCGGCTCATCGTCATCACCGGCCTGTCGGGATCGGGCAAGTCCTCGCTCGCCTTCGACACTCTTTATGCCGAGGGCCAGCGCCGCTACGTGGAGTCCCTGTCCGCCTACGCCCGCCAGTTCCTCTCCATGATGGAGAAGCCGGACGTGGACCACATCGAGGGTCTCTCCCCGGCCATCTCCATCGAGCAGAAGTCCACCTCCCACAATCCCCGCTCGACGGTGGGGACCATCACCGAGATCTACGACTATCTCCGGGTGCTGTTCGCCCGCGCGGGCACGCCCCGCTGCCCCGAGCACGACTCCGTGCTGGAGGCGCAGACGGTCAGCCAGATGGTGGACCTGGTCCTGTCCCAGCCGGAGGGCAGCCGGATGATGCTGCTCGCCCCCGTCGTCCAGGATCGCAAGGGCGAGCACCAGCAGGTGATCGAGTCGCTGCGCAGCCAGGGCTTCGTGCGCGCCCGTATCGATGGCGCCGTGGTGGAACTGGACGAGGCGCCGAAGCTGGATCTGCGCCGCAAGCACACGGTGGAGGTGGTCATCGACCGGTTCAAGGTCCGTCCCGACCTGCAGCTGCGCCTGGCGGAGTCCTTCGAAACGGCGCTGGGACTGGCCGAAGGCGTCGCCCGGGCGGCGTTCATGGACGAGCCCGGGCGCCCGGAGCTCGTCTTCTCGGCCCGCTTCGCCTGCCCGCAGTGCGGCTACTCCCTGCCGGAGCTGGAGCCGCGCCTGTTCTCCTTCAACAATCCCGCCGGAGCCTGCCCGTCCTGCGACGGCCTCGGGGTGAAGCAGTTCTTCGATCCGCAACGGGTGGTGCACCATCCCGATCTGTCGCTGGCCGGCGGCGCGGTCCGCGGCTGGGACCGGCGCAATGCCTACTACTACCGCCTGCTCTCGGCGCTGGCGGACCATTACCGTTTCGATATCGAGACCCCCTGGGTCGACCTGCCGGAGGCGGTGCGTGATGTCATCCTCAACGGCAGCGGCGAGGAGCCCATCACCTTCACCTACCCTGGCGACCGCGGCCGCGTCGTGACCCGCGAACACCCCTTCGAGGGCATCCTGCCCAACATGGAGCGGCGCTACCGGGAGTCGGAGTCCACCGTGGTGCGCGAGGAGCTGGCGCGCTACCTCACCACCCGCCCCTGCCCCGACTGCGGCGGCACCCGCCTGCGCACCGAGGCGCGCCACGTCTTCATCGACACCCACAACCTGCCCCAGGTGGCCGCCATGCCCATCGGCCGCGCGCGGGATCTGTTCGCCGGGCTGGAGCTGCCCGGCCGCCGGGGCGAGATCGCCGCCAAGATCCGCAAGGAGATCGGCGACCGGCTGGAATTCCTGGTCAACGTGGGGCTCGAGTACCTGACGCTGGACCGCAGCGCCGAGACCCTCTCCGGCGGCGAGGCCCAGCGCATCCGCCTGGCGAGCCAGATCGGCGCCGGCCTGGTGGGGGTGATGTACATCCTCGACGAACCCTCCATCGGCCTGCACCAGCGCGACAACGAGCGGCTGCTGAACACGCTGTTCCACCTCCGCGACCTGGGCAACACGGTGATCGTGGTGGAGCACGACGAGGACGCCATCCGCAGCGCCGACCACGTGGTGGACATGGGCCCGGGCGCCGGCATCCACGGCGGCCGGGTGGTGGCCCAGGGGCGCCCGGAACAGATCGAGGCCAGCCCCGGCTCGCTGACCGGCCAGTATCTCTCCGGCGCCCGCCGCATCCCCCTGCCGGAACGGCTTTCCGCCCCCCCGCCGGAGCGCTGGATCCGGATCCGCAATGCCCGCGGCAACAACCTCAAGGGGGTGGACGTGGAACTGCCCGCCGGGCTGATGAGCTGCGTCACCGGGGTCTCCGGCTCGGGCAAATCCACCCTGGTCAACGACACCCTGTACCGGATCGCCGCCCGCGATCTCAACGGCGCCGGCGGGGAGGCTCCCGCCCCCTGCGACGGGATCGAGGGGCTCGGCCTGTTCGACAAGGTGGTGGATATCGACCAGAGTCCCATCGGGCGCACGCCGCGCTCCAATCCCGCCACCTACACCGGCCTGTTCACCCCCATTCGCGAGCTCTTTGCCGGCACCCAGGAGTCCCGCTCCCGCGGCTACCAGCCCGGGCGTTTCAGCTTCAACGTCAAGGGCGGGCGCTGCGAGGCCTGCCAGGGCGACGGGGTCATCAAGGTGGAGATGCACTTCCTGCCGGACATCTACGTGCCTTGCGACGTCTGCAAGGGGCGGCGCTACAACCGCGAGACCCTGGAGGTCACCTACAAGGGCAGGAACATCCACGAAGTCCTGGAGATGACGGTGGAGGATGCGCGCGCGTTCTTCGACCCGGTTCCGCCCGTGGCGCGCAAGCTGCAGACCCTGATCGACGTGGGGCTGGCCTATCTGAAACTGGGCCAGAGCGCCACCACCCTCTCCGGGGGCGAGGCCCAGCGGGTGAAACTGGCCCGGGAGCTCTCCAAGCGCGACACAGGCAACACCCTGTACATCCTGGACGAACCCACCACCGGGCTGCATTTCCACGATATCGAGCAGCTGCTGGCGGTGCTGCACCGGCTGCGCGACCACGGCAACACCATCGTGGTCATCGAGCACAACCTGGATGTCATCAAGACCGCCGACTGGATCGTCGACCTCGGCCCGGGGGGCGGTGACGGCGGCGGCGAGGTGCTGGTATCCGGCCCGCCCGAGGCCATCGCCGCCGCCCCCCGCTCCCATACCGGCCGCTTCCTGAAGCCGCTGCTGGAGCGGAACTGACCGGCACTCAGGGCCGGCGCGCAAAACCGCAGGGAAACCGGACCGTCAGCGCGCCGCCCCCTATCCGGGCGCCTCGCCGTCCCCGAAACACGGAACACGGAACCCTGAACACTGAACAGGGATTGTAGACCCCCACTGGCCCAACCCTTATCCCTTATCCCTTAATCCATCAGCCCTCCTCACGCCTCCCGGTACGCCGCGTCGGCAGCCGCCACGGCGGCGCCGCGGGTGATGTGGGCCCCCATCTCGCCGAGCACGCTCTCCAGGGCCGTAAGGCAGGTATAGACGTTCTCCGGGCGGCTGGCATAGCCCATCAGGCCGATGCGCCACACCTTGCCGGCCAGCTCCCCCAGCCCGGCGCCGAGTTCGAGGTTGAAGCGCTCCAGCAGCCGGGCGCGAACCGCCGCCTCGTCCACCCCGTCCGGAACCAGCACCGCGTTCAGCTGGGGCAACCGCGCTTCGGGGCGCACCAGCATCCCGATACCCATGGCCTCGAGGCCGGCCCGCAGGGCCTCGTGGTTGTGCCGGTGGCGCGCCCAGGCATTGGCGACTCCCTCCTCGCGCACCATCAGCAGCGCCTCGTGCAGGGCATAGAGGGCGTTGACTGGCGCCGTGTGGTGATAGGCGCGCTTGCCGCCGCCCCAGTAGCCCATCACCAGGTTCAGATCCATGAACCAGCTCTGCACCGGCGTCCTGCGCAGGCGAATGGCCTCCACGGCCCGCTCGCCGAACGTGACCGGCGCCAGCCCCGGGGTACAGGAGAGACACTTCTGGGTGCCGGCGTAGACCGCGTCCAGCCCCCATTCATCCACCAGCACCGGGCTGCCGCCCAGCGCCGTCACCGCGTCCACGATGACCAGGCAGTCGTGGCGGTGGGCCAGCTCCGCCAGTGCACGCGCGTCCGATTCCACGCCCGTGGAGGTCTCCGCCTGCACGAACGCCACCAGCCTGGCGTCGGGATTGGCCTTGAGGGCCGCCTCCAGCTTCTCCGGGTCGACCGGCTCCCCCCAGGCGTCCTCCACCATCACCGCCTGCCCGCCGCAGCGCTCGACATTCTCCTTCATCCGGCCGCCGAAGACCCCGTTGCGGCAGACGATGACCTTGTCCCCCGGCTCCACCAGGTTGACGAAGCAGGTTTCCATGCCCACGGAACCCGGGCCGGACACCGGCAGGGTAAGGGGGTTTCCGGTCCGGAAGACCTCCTGCAGCAGGACCTTGAGCTCGTCCATCATGGCGACGAAGGCGGGATCCAGGTGGCCGATGGTGGGCCGCGACATGGCGGCGAGCACCCGCGGGTGCACATCGGAGGGTCCGGGGCCCATGAGGGTGCGGACGGGGGGGTTAAAGCTCTGAATCTCCATGCTGACTCTCCGGTTCTGCCGGTCTGCCTGCCGGCATCTGGTTGTCGATGTGTATGGGCGTACCCACCTGCAGCCCGAGCGCCTGGGCCGCGTTGCCGCGGCTGACCGCCAGCTCCACCAGCCCGCTGGAATTGACGTACCAGAAGGGCGTACCCGGCCGCAGTTCGGAAAAGGTGCGCCCGTGGGCCAGTACCCGCCCGTTGACCCTGATGCGCGCGGCCGGGCTGACCGTTCCTCCCCGCAGAGCGGTCATGGCGTTGCCGTAGGGATCCAGATAGATGACTTCCGCCAGTTCCACCGGCCAGTCCGCGCCGACCATGACGCCGGGGTCCGGGGCGGCGAGGGCGAGCGGGCGCCCCTGGTGGATGCGCACGGCTGCCGGCGCGAAGAGATCACGCCCGTGAAAGGTGTCCGACAGCGATTCCGGTCGCCAGAGGATCTCCCGCCAGCGCGGCCCATGGGCCTGCCGGGCGACGATGGCGAAGAGCCCGTTGTCGGGACCCACGTACCAGCGCCCGTCCGCCTCCAGCACAACCGCCCTGCGCTCGCTTCCCACCCCCGGATCCACGACCCCGACGATGACCGCACCGCGGGGCAGTCCCGGGGCGAGAGCGGCGAGCAGGTAGGCGGCGGCGCGGGGGTTGTAGCGGGGAGCATCGGAGCAGAGCTCCACCACGGGCAGCGGACGCCCGGACGCCCGCAGGAGGGCGGCCTGCATCTGGCCCTGGTACAGGCTGCCGACGCCGAAATCGGTGAACAGGACGATCATGCCGGCTCGCGAAAAAAAAGCCGGGCGAGCCCGGCTTTTTTCTTGATGCCTTCCACCGCCTGTGCCTCAGTCCTCGGACTCCGCCTCGGCCACGGGACGATCAACCAGCTCCACGTAGGCCATGGGGGCGGCATCGCCGGCGCGGAAGCCGCACTTGAGGATGCGCAGGTAGCCGCCGGGGCGCGCCTGGTAGCGGGGACCCAGCTCGCCGAAGAGCTTGGTGACCGCGTCGTTGTCGCGCAGGCGGGCGAAGGCCAGGCGGCGGTTCGCCACGCTGTCGTTCTTGGCCAGGGTGATGAGCGGCTCCGCCACGCGGCGCAGCTCCTTGGCCTTCGGCAGGGTGGTCTTGATGATCTCGTGCTCGAACAGCGAGCTGGCCATGTTGCGGAACATGGCGGTCCGGTGGCTGCTGTTGCGGTTCAGCTGCCGTCCACTCTTACGATGACGCATGACGAATTACCTTTATAGAGTAGTTATCCTACGCGGCCCGAAGGCCCGTGGTGTGCCGTCGTGCCTCAGGCGGAGGTCTTGTCCTTGTCCCTCAGCCCGGGCGGAGGCCAGTTCTCCAGGCGCATGCCCAGGGACAGCCCGCGGGTGGCCAGAACGTCCTTGATCTCGGTCAGGGACTTCTTGCCCAGGTTCGGCGTCTTCAGCAACTCCACCTCGGTGCGCTGGATCAGATCGCCGATATAGTAGATGTTCTCGGCCTTCAGGCAGTTGGCGGAGCGCACGGTCAGCTCGAGATCGTCGACGGGACGCAGCAGGATGGGATCGAACTCCATCCCCTTCTCCTTGCGCGTATCCTCGGCGAGCTCGTCCCCTTCCAGTTCCACGAAGGTGGAGAGCTGGTCGCGGAGAATGCTGGCCGCGCGGCGGATCGCCTCGTCAGCCTCGATGGTGCCGTTGGTCTCGATATCGATCACCAGCTTGTCGAGGTTGGTGCGCTGCTCGACGCGGGCGCTCTCGACGGTGTAGGCGATCCGGGAGACGGGGCTGAAGGAGGCATCCAGCTGCAGGCGGCCGATGGGACGGTCCTCGCCTTCCACCTCTTCACGGGCGGCGACCGGCTGGTAGCCGCGTCCGCGCTCCACCTTCAGGCTCATGCTCAGCTCGCCGGACTTGGTGAGATGGGCGAGCACATGGTCCGGGTTCACGATTTCGACGTCGTGATCCAGGGTGATGTCGCTGGCCGTGACCGGCCCGGGCCCCTTCTTCTTCAGGGTCAGGGTCGCCTGGTCGCGATTGTGCATCTTGATCGCCAGGCCCTTGAGGTTCAACAGGATGTCGATGACATCCTCCTGCACGCCCTCGATGGTGGAGTACTCGTGCAGCACACCGTCAATCTCCACCTCGGTCACGGCGCAGCCGGGCATGGAGGAGAGAAGAATGCGGCGCAGCGCATTGCCGAGCGTATGCCCGAAACCGCGTTCGAGCGGTTCGAGCGTCACCTTTGCATGTGTAGGCGAAGCGTGCTGCACATGCACCAGGCGCGGCTTGAGAAATTCAGTTGCTGAACCCTGCATCTAAAGAAACCCTCCGGCGTTACTTGGAGTAGAGCTCGACCACCAGCGACTCGTTGATGTCGGAAGGCAGGTCGCTCCGATCCGGGACCGACTTGAAGACGCCTTCCATCTTGCCGGCGTCCACCTCGATCCAGCCCGGGATGCCGCGCTGCTGGGCGAGCTCGAGCGCGGCCTGGATGCGCAGCTGCTTGCGGGCGGCTTCGCGCACGGTCACCACGTCCTCGGGCTTGACCTGATAGGAGGGAATGTTCACGGTCTTGCCGTTGACCAGGATCGCCTTGTGGCTCACCAGCTGACGCGCCTCGGAACGCGTGGAGCCGAAGCCCATGCGATAGACCACGTTGTCCAGCCGGCACTCCAGGATCTGCAGCAGGTTCTCACCCGTGGAACCCTTGCGCCGATCGGCCTCCTGGTAGTAGCGGCGGAACTGCCGCTCGAGGACGCCGTAGATGCGGCGCAGCTTCTGCTTTTCGCGCAGCTGGCCGGCGTAGTCGCTCAGACGGGCGCGACGCTGACCGTGCTGGCCGGGGACCTGCTCCAGCTTGCACTTGGTTTCGAGCGCGCGAACGCCGGACTTGAGGGACAGGTCAGCGCCTTCACGCCGACTCAGCTTGCATTTGGGACCAAGATATCTCGCCACTTTGAGACTCCTACCTTAGACGCGACGCTTCTTGGGGGGACGGCAGCCGTTGTGGGGAATCGGCGTAACGTCCGTGATATTGGTGATCTTGTAGCCGGCGGCATTGAGCGCGCGGACCGCGGAGTCGCGACCCGGACCCGGGCCCTTGACCATCACCTCGAGATTCTTCAGCCCGTATTCCAGGGCCTTCGTGCCGGCACGCTCCGCGGCCACCTGGGCGGCGAACGGGGTGCTCTTGCGCGAGCCGCGGAAGCCGGAGCCGCCCGCGGTCGCCCAGGACAGGGTATTGCCCTGACGATCGGTAATGGTCACGATCGTGTTGTTGAAGGAGGCGTGGACATGCGCCACACCGTCAACAACCGTCTTCTTTACTTTCTTCCGGGTACGTGTCGTCTTCGTTGCCATGCCGGTATTCCTGGGAGTGCCTTTGCTGTTAGCGCTTGATGGGCTTGCGCGGGCCCTTGCGGGTGCGGGCGTTGGTCTTGGTCCGCTGACCGCGCAGCGGCAGACCGCGGCGGTGACGCAGCCCCCGATAGCAGCCGAGGTCCATGAGACGCTTGATGTTCATGGAGATCTCGCGGCGCAGGTCTCCTTCAACCACATACTTGGCGACCTCGTTGCGGATGGCATCGAGTTCCTGTTCGGTGAGCTCCTGGATCTTCACATCCGGCTTGATACCCACGTCCGCGCAGATCTTGCGGGCACGCGTGTCACCGACGCCGTAGATGGCGGTGAGGGCCACCCAAGCGTGTTTCTTAACCGGGATGTTGACGCCTGCTATACGGGCCATTCAAACCACTCCTAGTACTGACGCCTGAACGCTACTTGCGAAAAGCGCGAAATGATACCGTCAGATCACCATAAAATCAAGCACCGGCCGCGGCGTCCGCGTTTCGGACCCACGGCCGGCTGCCACCCTCTGCCGTTCGCCTGACGGCGACCGGCGACTTGTTCAGCCCTGGCGCTGCTTGTGCTTCGCGTCCTTGCAGATGACGCGAACCGTACCCTTGCGGCGGATAATCTTGCAGTGCCGGCAGATTTTCTTTACCGAAGCTTGTACTTTCATTTCAGACTCCAGAATGCTAACGCGCTACAGATGCCAGGCCGTCTCTCAGCGCAACAACCCGCCACGGCCCTTGAGATTGGCCTTTTTCATCAGCGAGTCGTACTGGTGCGACATCAGGTGCGCCTGCACCTGGGCCATGAAGTCCATGATCACCACCACGATGATCAGCAGGGACGTGCCGCCGAAGTAGAACGGAACGTTCCAGTACAGGATCAGGAACTCCGGCAGCAGCGACACGGCGGTGATGTAGACGGCGCCCGCCAGGGTCAGCCGGGTCATCACCCCATCGATGTAGCGCGCGGTCTGCTCGCCGGGCCGGATACCCGGGATGAAGGCACCGGACTTCTTCAGGTTGTCGGCCGTCTCCTTGGGATTGAAGACCAGCGCGGTATAGAAGAAGCAGAAGAAAATGATGGCCGCGGCATAGGACATCACGTACAGCGGCTGCCCCGGTGACATGGTGTTGGACAGGTCACGCAGCCAGCCCATGCCCTCCGCACTGCCGAACCAGCCCGCGATGGTCGCCGGGAACAGGATGATGCTGGAGGCGAAGATGGGCGGAATCACGCCGGCCATGTTCACCTTCAGGGGCAGGTGGCTGGTCTGCCCGGCATACATCTTCCGCCCCATCTGGCGCTTCGCGTAGTTCACCGTGATCCGGCGTTGGCCCCGCTCCATGAACACCACGAAGCCGGTCACGCCCATCGCCAGGGCGAACAGGACGAACAGGGTGATGATGTGCAGCTCGCCCGTGCGCGACAGCTCAACGGTGCCGCCGATGGCCGCCGGCAGACCGGCGACGATGCCCGCGAAGATGATGAGCGAGATGCCGTTGCCGATTCCGCGCTCGGTGATCTGCTCACCCAGCCACATGAGGAACATGGTGCCCGTGACCAGCGTGATGACCGCCGTGAAGCGGAACGCGAAGCCCGGATCGATCACCACCGGCAGGCCGCCCGCGCTCTGGCTCTCCAGCGCGATGGAGATGCCCAGCGCCTGGAAGGTGGCCAGGATCACGGTGCCGTAGCGGGTGTACTGGGTAATCTTCCGCCGCCCGGATTCGCCCTCCTTCTTCAGCTGCTCGAGCGTCGGCGAAACCACCGTCAGGAGCTGCATGATGATGGAGGCGGAGATGTAGGGCATCACCCCCAGGGCGAAGATCGTCAAGCGCTTGAGCGCACCGCCCGAGAACATGTTGAACATGTCCAGGATGGTTCCGCGCTGCTGATCGAACAGGGTGGCGAGCGCCACCGGATCGATCCCAGGCACGGGAATGTGCGCACCGACCCGGTAGACGAACAGAGCACCGAGGACGAACAGCAGTCGCCGCTTGAGCTCTGACAGCCGTCCCAGGCTGCCGATTGCTGACCCTGGAATGGACACTTAGGCCTCTTCCACCTTGCCGCCGGCGGCTTCGATGGCGGCACGGGCACCCTTGGTCACCGCGACGCCACGCAGGGTGACGGCCTTGCCCAGCTCACCGGAGAGGATCACCTTCGCAGTCTTGGTCTGCTGCGGCACGACACCGGCGCTGATCAGCGCCAGCAGGTCGATGACCTCGGCGTCAATGCCGTTCAGCTCGCCCAGGCGCACCTCGGCACGGGTCGCTGCGATGCGCGACTTGAAGCCGAACTTGGGCAGGCGGCGCTGCAGCGGCATCTGGCCGCCCTCGAAACCGGGCTTGACGGTGCCGCCGGCGCGGGATTTCTGGCCCTTGTGGCCGCGACCACCGGTCTTGCCCAGACCGGAACCGATACCGCGGCCGACGCGGCGACCCTCGGGACGCGATCCCGGTGCGGGCTTGAGGCTGTTCAGGCGCATGGTCATTCCTCGACTTTCAGCATGTAGGACACCTTGTTGATCATGCCGCGCACGGCCGGGGTGTCCTCCACTTCGACGGTGTGCTGGAGACGGCGCAGGCCCAGACCGGCCACGCAGGCCTTGTGGTCGGGCAGGCGGCCGCTGAGGCTCCGCACCAGGGTCACACGCAGGGTTTTCTTGTCAGTCATGGCGGTCACCCCAGAATCTCGTCCACGCTCTTGCCACGCTTGGCGGCAACCTGTTCCGGCGAGGACATGGAGGTCAGGGCCTTGAGCGTGGCGCGAACCACGTTCACCGGATTGGTCGAGCCGATGCACTTGGCCAGCACGTTGTGCACGCCGAGCATCTCGAACACGGCGCGCATGGCGCCGCCGGCGATGATGCCGGTACCCTCGGAAGCCGGCTGCATGAAGACCTTGGAGCCGGCGTGGCGGGCAGTGACCGGATACTGCAGGGTGTTGCCCTTCAGCTCCACGCTGACCATGTTCCGGCGCGCGTTCTCCATCGCCTTCTGGATGGCGGCAGGCACTTCACGGGCCTTGCCGCGACCGAAGCCGACGCGGCCATTGCCGTCGCCCACGACGGTCAGCGCGGTGAAGGAAAAGATGCGGCCGCCCTTGACCACCTTGGCCACGCGATTGACGTTGACCAGCTTTTCCTGGAGTCCGTCACTGTTCTTCTGTGAGTCGAAACTTGCCATTGCCTATCCCTTCAGAACTCGAGGCCGTTTTCACGGGCTGCGTCGGCCAGCGCCTTCACACGACCATGGTATTTGAAGCCGGAGCGATCGAAAGCGACCCGGGTGACGCCGGCCGCGCGGGCGCGCTCGGCGATGAGCCGGCCCACCACGGCGGCGGAGGCCGCATTGCCGGTGTAGGTCTCGCCGTTGCGCAGGTCCTTCTCCAGGGTCGAGGCGTTAGCCACCACCTCGGAACCGTTGGGCGCGATGAGCTGGGCATAGATGTGCCGCGGCGTGCGATGAATGCACAGGCGGTACTGGCCAAGCTCGCGAATCTTGTAGCGGGCGCGGCGGGTGCGGCGATTGCGGGATGTCTTCTTGTCCATAGCCTAGTCCTACTTCTTCTTCGCCTCTTTGAGCGAAATGGTCTCATCCGCGTAGCGGACACCCTTGCCCTTGTACGGTTCGGGGGAGCGGAAGGCGCGGATCTTCGCCGCCGCCTGCCCCACCGCCTGCCGATCGATACCCTTGACCAGAATCTCTGTCTGGCTCGGGGTCTCGAAGGTGATACCTTCGGGCGCCTCATAGCTGACCGGGTGAGAGAAGCCGAGGGTGAGGTTCAGGGTCTTGCCCTGCGCCTGGGCTCGATAGCCCACGCCCACCAGCTGCAGCTTGCGCTCGAAACCCTCGGTCACGCCCTTGACCATGTTGTTCACCAGGGCCCGGGTGGTGCCGGCGAAGGCCCAACCGTCCTTGCCGCCGTTGCGCGGCGAGAACTTGAGCTCTTCCCCGTCCCGCACCACTTCCACGCGGGGATGCACATCCCAGTTCAGGGAGCCCTTGGGACCCTTGACCGTGATGCTCTGACCGTTCAGGGTGACGTCGACCCCCTTGGGGACCGCCACCGGACTTTTTGCGACTCGCGACATTGCCTGGCTCCTCCCGTTACGATACGACGCAGAGGATCTCGCCGCCCTGGTGGGCGGCGCGAGCGGCACGATCGGTCATCACGCCCCGGGAGGTGGAGACGATCGCGACGCCGAGCCCGTTGTTCACCTTCGGGAGGTGAGCGGCGTCCTTGTAGATACGCAGGCCAGGGCGACTGACACGCTGCAGGCTTTCGATGACGGGCTTGCCCTGGAAGTACTTCAGGGCAACAGTCAGCACCGCCTTCACACCCTCTTCCGCCACGCTGTAGTCAGCGACGTAACCTTCTTCCTTCAGCACTTCGGCGATTGCCACCTTGAGCTTGGAGGAAGGCATGCTGACTTCCTTCTTAGCAGCGGCCTGGCCGTTGCGGATACGGGTCAGCATATCCGCGATGGGATCTTGCATGCTCATTGTCTGATTCCTGCTTCAGCAACTCTGTCCTGCGCGCCGGCACCCCCGGCGCGGGAAACCTACCAGCTGGCCTTCACGAGGCCAGGCACGTCACCGCGCATGGCTGCCTCACGGAGCTTGTTACGCCCCAGACCGAACTTGCGGTAGAAACCGTGAGGACGACCGGTGAGACGGCAGCGGTTGCGCAGCCGGGAGGGGGAAGCATTGCGCGGCAGCTTCTGCAGCTGCTGCTGCGCCTCCATCCGCTCCTCGATGCCCAGGCTGATGTTGTTGACGATCGCCTTCAGCTCCTGGCGTTTCGCCGCGTACTTCTGGACCAGGCGCTCGCGCTTGCGTTCGCGGTTGATCACGGATTTCTTGGCCATGGACCCCTGCCTCTCCTTAACTCTTGAACGGGAAGTTGAACGCCGCCAGCAGGGCGCGCCCCTCTTCGTCGGTCTTGGCGGTGGTGGTGATGGTGATATCCAGCCCCCGCAGAGCGTCGATCTTGTCGTAGTCGATCTCCGGGAAGATGATCTGCTCACGAACGCCCATGCTGTAGTTGCCGCGCCCGTCGAAGGACTTCGGGTTCAGACCGCGGAAGTCGCGCACACGGGGCAGCGCGATGGCCAGCAGACGGTCCAGGAACTCGTACATCCGCTCCCGCCGCAGGGTCACCTTGCAGCCGATGGGCCAGCCCTCGCGGATCTTGAATCCGGCGATGGACTTCCGGGCATTCGTGACGATCGGCTTCTGGCCGGTGATGCCCGCGAGGTCCGAGAGCGCGTTCTCGAGCACCTTCTTGTCGGCGACCGCCTCACCCATCCCCATGTTGAGGGTGATCTTGGTGATCCGGGGAATCGCCATCACGCTGGAGTAGTTGAACTGCTCCTGCAGCTTCGGGACCACCGTGCTCTTGTAATAATCCTGCAGTCTGGGCATGTTCATAACCTGCACTTAGACGTCAACGACTTCACCGTTGGACTTGTAGACGCGCACCTTCCGCCCGTCCTCCAGAGTCCGGATACCGACCCGATCGCCCTTGCCGCTCACCGGGTTGAAAAGCGCCACGTTGGAGACGTGCACGGACGCCTCCTTCTCCACGATGCCGCCGGCCTGGCCCCGCTGGGGGTTCGGGCGGGTATGACGCTTGATGATATTCACGTTCTCGACCACGACCCGGTCGTTGGGCAGCACGCGGACGATCTTTCCACGCTTGCCCTTGTCCTTTCCGGCCAGGACGACAACATCGTCACCTTTGCGAATCTTGCGCATGACTGTCTCCTGCCTCAGAGCACTTCCGGCGCCAGCGAAATAATCTTCATGAACCGCTCGCTGCGCAGCTCCCGGGTCACGGGCCCGAAGATACGGGTTCCGATGGGCTGGAGCTGGTTGTTCAGCAGCACTGCAGCGTTGCCATCGAAGCGGATGACCGAACCGTCGGCACGGCGCACGCCCTTGCGGGTCCGCACCACCACCGCGTTGTACACGTCACCCTTCTTTACCTTGCCGCGCGGAATGGCTTCCTTTACGGTAACCTTGACGATGTCGCCAATGCCGGCGTAGCGCCGGTGCGAACCACCCAGCACCTTGATACACATGACCCGACGGGCACCACTGTTATCCGCCACGTCGAGCATTGACTGCATCTGGATCATTGTTATCTCCGATACCCAGTTTGCGACCCCCTGGGGCCGCACGAGCAAAGACCGCGAATACTACCACGAAAATACGCCCGACCCAAGAGCCAGGCGCATCCCTGGAGCGGTCCTGGTAGTGCCGGTATATGGACCGCTCAGCCGGCCTTCTCGATAACCTGAACCAGGCGCCAGCACTTGGTCTTGGAGAGCGGACGACACTGCTCGACCATGACCACATCGCCCTCGCCGCACTGGTTCTGCTCGTCGTGAGCATGCAGCTTGGTGGAACGCTTGATGAACTTCCCGTAGAGGGGATGCTGCACCTTGCGCTCGACCAGCACGGTGATGGTCTTGTCGGCCTTGTTGCTGATGACCCGCCCGATCATGCCGCGGGTGGACTTGTTCTCTTCGCTCATTGTGCTGCACCTGCTTTCTGCTGCAGAACCGTCTTTACCCGGGCGATGTTGCGACGCACAGCCTTGAGCTGGTGCGTGGCGGACAGCTGACCGGTGCCCTTCTGCATACGCAGGTTGAACTGCTCGCGGAGGAGCTCGGTGAGCTCCTGGCGCAGTTCTTCTTGCGTCTTCTGCTTGAGTTCGCTTGCATTCAGTTTCATCACAGCACCGTCCGCGTCACAAAAGTGGTCTTGAACGGGAGCTTCGCGGCCGCCAGGCGGAACGCCTCGCGGGCGATCTCCTCGGATACGCCCTCCATCTCGTAGAGGACCTTACCCGGCTGGATCTGGGCCACCCAGTACTCCACGTTGCCCTTGCCGGAGCCCATGCGCACTTCGAGCGGCTTCTCGGTGATCGGCTTGTCCGGGAAGACCCGGATCCAGATCTTGCCGCCGCGCTTGATGTGGCGGGTCATGGCACGACGGGCAGCCTCGATCTGGCGCGCCGTGAGGCGACCGCGACCCTCGGCCTTGAGCCCGAACTCGCCGAAGCTCACGCGGTTGCCCGAGGTGGCGAGACCGCGGTTGCGGCCCTTGTGCTGCTTGCGGTATTTGGTACGTTTCGGCTGTAGCATCTGAGTTCCCCTTACTTGGCAGCAGCCTTGGGCGCAGCACCCTCGGCTTCGGCCTCGCCCCCGAGGATCTCACCCTTGAAGATCCACACCTTCACGCCGATGACACCGTAGGTGGTCTTCGCCTCGGCGAAGCCGTAGTCGATGTCGGCACGGAAGGTGTGCAGCGGCACGCGGCCCTCGCGGTACCACTCGCTGCGGGCGATCTCGGCCCCGCCGAGGCGGCCGCCCACGTTGATCTTGATGCCCTGGGCGCCGAGGCGCATGGCGTTGCCGACCGCGCGCTTCATGGCGCGGCGGAACATCACGCGGCGCTCGAGCTGCTGCGCGACGCTCTCGGCCACCAGCTGGGCATCGAGCTCGGGCTTGCGGATCTCCTCGATGCTGATGTGCACCGGCACGCCGATCTTCTCCGCCACTTCCCGGCGCAGCCGCTCGATGTCCTCACCCTTCTTGCCGATGACGATACCGGGGCGGGCGGTGTGGACGGTGATGCGGGCGTTCCGTGCGGGACGCTCGATCTGGATCCGGCTCACCGAGGCATGCGCGAGCTTCTTGCGCAGGAACTCCCGCACCGAGAGATCGGTGTAGAGCAGGTCCGCGTAGTTCTTGCTGTCGGCATACCACTTGGACGTCCAGTCCTTGACGATGCCGACCCGAATACCGATTGGATTAACTTTCTGACCCATGGCGCACTCGCTTACTTGTCTGAGACCGTCACGGTGATGTGGCTGGTCCGCTTCAGGATGCGGTTGGCACGGCCGCGGGCACGGGCGTGAAGCCGCTTGTGTGTCGGGCCCTCGTCAACCATGATGGCGGAGACCTTGAGCTCGTCCACGTCTGCGCCCTCGTTGTGTTCCGCGTTGGCAATGGCGGACTCGAGCGTCTTGCGCACGACACCGGCAGCCTTCTTGGTGCTGAAAGTCAGCACGTTGAGCGCCTTTTCCACGGGCAGTCCGCGGATCTGGTCGGCCACAAGGCGGGCCTTCTGGGCGGAGATGCGCGCGTAGCGATATTTTGAAAAAGCCTGCATGGCAAATCTCCTTAACGCTTCGCCTTCTTGTCCGCGGCGTGCCCCCTGAAGGTGCGCGTCGCCGCGAACTCGCCCAGCTTGTGTCCCACCATGTTCTCATTGACGTAGACGGGGACGTGCTGACGGCCGTTGTGGACAGCGATGGTCAGACCGACCATATCCGGAATGACCATGGAACGCCGGGACCAGGTCTTGATCGGGCGCTTGCTCTGGGAGGCGCGCGCCTCCTCCACCTTCTTCAGCAGAGGAAGGTCAATGAACGGTCCTTTCTTGATTGAACGTGGCACGTTACCAGCCCTCTCGTTTACTTGCGGTTACGACGGCGCACGATCAGATTGTCGGTACGCTTGTTCTTGCGCGTCTTGTGGCCCTTGGTGGGCACGCCCCAGGGGGAGACCGGATGGCGGCCACCGGAAGTCCGGCCTTCGCCACCGCCGTGCGGATGGTCGACCGGGTTCATGGCGACACCGCGCACGGTGGGACGGACACCACGCCAGCGCGCCGCACCGGCCTTGCCCAGGGAGCGCAGGCTGTGCTCGCCGTTGCCCACCTCGCCGATGGTGGCGCGGCAGTCGATGAGCACCTTGCGCATCTCGCCGGAACGCAGGCGCAGGGTGGCGTAGGCGCCTTCCCGGGCCACGAACTGGACACCGGCGCCGGCGCTGCGGGCGATCTGGGCGCCCCGCGAAGGCTGCAGCTCCACGCAATGCACGGTGGAGCCCACCGGGATGTTGCGCAGTGGCAGGCAGTTGCCGGACTTGATGGGCGCCTCGGAACCGGACATCACCTCGTCGCCGACGCTCACGCCGCGCGGAGCGATGATGTAGCGACGCTCGCCATCGGCATATTTCAGCAGCGCGATGTTGGCGGACCGGTTCGGATCGTATTCCAGGCGCTCGACCAGGGCGGAGATACCGTCCTTGTTGCGCTTGAAATCGATAATGCGGTAGCGCTGCTTGTGGCCGCCGCCCTGGTGACGAACAGTCACGCGGCCGGCGTTGTTGCGGCCACCGTTCTTGCTCTTCTTGTCCAGCAGCGGCGCGTAAGGCGCGCCCTTGTGCAGATCCGGGTTCGTCACCTTGACCACAAAGCGACGCCCCGCTGATGTCGGCTTTACCTTTGAAATTGGCATGCCCGTAACCCCTTTACTCGCTGCCCACGAAGTCGATGTCGAAACCCGGCTTCAGGGACACATAAGCCTTCTTCCAGCCGCTACGGCGGCCCTGGCGCTGACCAAAGCGCTTGGTCTTGCCCTTCACGTTGGTCACCTGAACGCACTCGACCTCGACGCTGAAGAGCTTCTCCACCGCCGCCTTGACTTCGGGCTTGGTGGCGTCGCTGACGACGCGGAAGACGAACTGGCGGTCGCGCTCGGCGGCCATGGCGCTCTTCTCGGAGACATGCGGCGCGAGCAGCACCTTCATCAAGCGTTCCTGATTCATCCCAGCATCTCCTCAAACCGACGGACAGCACCCACCGTCATGAGCACCTTCTCGTGGGCGATGAGACTCACCGGGTCGGCCCGGTTGACCGAGCAGGCATTCACCTTCTCGAGGTTCCGGGAAGCCAGGTAGAGATTCTCGCCCGTGGTCTCGGTGACGATCAGGACATCGTTGAGCCCCATGCCCTTGAGCTTCTCCACCAGGATCTTGGTCTTCGGCGTATCAACGTCGAAGTCCTCAACCAGCACCAGGCGCTCCTGGCGGGCCAACTCGGAGAGGATGCTGCGCATGGCGCCGCGATACATCTTCTTGTTGACCTTCTGGCTGTGGTCCTGGGGACGGGCCGCGAAGGTGATGCCGCCGCCGCGCCAGATGGGACTGCGGCTGGAACCGGACCGTGCGCGGCCGGTGCCCTTCTGGCGCCAGGGCTTGGCGCCGCCACCGCTTACTTCGCTGCGGGTCTTCTGGGCGCGGGTGCCGGAACGGCCCCCGGCCAGATAGGCCACCACCACCTGGTGCACAAGCGATTCGTTGAATTCACGGCCGAAAGCGGCATCTGAAACCTCGACGCTGCCGGCACCCTGCAAATTCAGCTCCATGATTCAGACCCCTCTCAGCTACGCGCTTTCACTGCGGGACGGACCAGCACATCGCTGCCGATGGAACCGGGCACCGCACCCTTGATCAGGAGAAGGTTGCGCTCGCTGTCGACACGCACCACCTCGAGGTTCTGGGCCGTGCGGCGCACGTTGCCCATTTGACCGGCCATCTTCTTGCCCTTGAACACGCGTCCCGGGGTCTGGTTCTGACCGATGGAACCCGGCGCGCGATGGGACAGGGAGTTGCCGTGAGTGGCGTCCTGGGAGGAAAAGTTGTGGCGCTTGATAACGCCTGCGAAACCCTTGCCGATGGTGGTGCCGGTGACATCCACCATCTGGCCGGCCTCGAACAGGTCAACCTTCAGCTCGGAACCCACCTCGATGCCGTCACCCTCGCCGTCGGTGAGACGGAACTCCCACAGGCCGCGACCGGCTTCGACGCCGGCCTTCGCGAAATGCCCGGCCATGGGCTTGGTAACGCGGCTAGCGCGACGGGTGCCGGTGGTCACCTGCACGGCGCGGTAGCCGTCACCCTCGGCGTTTTTCACCTGGGTGACGCGATTGGGCTCCACTTCTACGACGGTGACGGGTACAGACGCGCCAGCGTCGGTGAAAACGCGGGTCATGCCGCGCTTGCGACCAACAAGTCCGATAGTCATCTTCTGAACCTCGTTATAGTTCCCGTGCCGATTTCGATTGACCGACACGCCGAATCGTTACCCGGTACGGGAAAAAAACAAGCCGACGCCCGCCGCTCAGCGGCGGGCGTCCGGTTCACACGCCCCCGGGTTCGGGTAAGCGCGGTATATTAATTCAATTTGAGCTGGACGTCCACACCCGCGGCGAGATCCAGCTTCATCAGGGCGTCCACCGTCTTTTCGGTGGGGTCCACGATGTCCATCAGCCGCTTGTGGGTGCGGATCTCATACTGATCCCGCGCGTCCTTGTTGACGTGGGGCGAGATCAGGATGGTGAACCGCTCCTTCTTGGTCGGCAGGGGGATGGGGCCCCGCACCTGGGCGCCGGTGCGCCGTGCGGTTTCCACGATCTCCCGGGCCGACTGATCGATCAGTCGGTGATCGAATGCCTTGAGACGGATGCGAATACGTTGATTGGCCATATTTCTCTTACTCGATGATCTTGGCGACCACGCCGGCGCCGACGGTACGGCCGCCTTCGCGGATGGCGAAACGCAGACCTTCCTCCATGGCGATGGGCGCAATCAGGCTCACCGTCATCTTCACGTTGTCACCCGGCATCACCATCTCCACCCCCTCGGGCAGATCACAGGCACCGGTGACGTCCGTGGTCCGGAAGTAGAACTGCGGACGGTAACCCTGGAAGAACGGCGTATGACGACCGCCCTCCTCCTTGCTCAGCACGTACACCTCGGCCTCGAACTTCGTGTGCGGGGTGATGCTGCCCGGCTTCGCCAGCACCTGGCCACGCTCCACCTCGTCACGCTTCGTGCCGCGCAGCAGCACACCGACGTTGTCGCCCGCCTGCCCCTGGTCCAGCAGCTTGCGGAACATCTCCACGCCCGTGCAGGTGGTCTTCGTCGTGTCGTGAATGCCGACAATCGCCACCTCGTCGCCCACCTTCACCACACCACGCTCGATTCGACCCGTCACCACCGTGCCGCGGCCGGAAATCGAGAACACGTCCTCGATCGGCATCAGGAACGCACCGTCAATCGGACGCTCCGGCTCCGGAATGTAACGGTCCATCTCCGCCACCAGCTTCTCGATGGCCTGCGAACCAATCTCGCTCGTGTCGCCTTCCAGCGCCTTCAGCGCAGAACCCACCACGATCGGCGTGTCGTCGCCCGGGAAGTCGTAGCCGGACAGAAGGTCGCGAACCTCCATCTCCACCAGCTCCAGCAGCTCCGGGTCGTCAACCATGTCCGCCTTGTTCATGAACACCACGATGTACGGCACGCCCACCTGCCGGGACAGCAGAATGTGCTCGCGCGTCTGCGGCATCGGGCCGTCGGCCGCCGACACCACCAGAATCGCTCCGTCCATCTGCGCCGCACCCGTGATCATGTTCTTCACGTAGTCAGCGTGACCAGGGCAGTCCACGTGCGCGTAGTGGCGCTTCTCGGACTCGTACTCCACGTGGGCGGTGGCAATCGTGATGCCGCGGGCGCGCTCCTCGGGGGCATTGTCAATCTGATCGAACGCCTTGAACTCGCCACCGAACTTCTCACCCATCACCTTCGTGATGGCCGCCGTCAGCGTCGTCTTGCCATGGTCCACGTGACCGATGGTTCCCACGTTCACATGCGGCTTCTTACGCTCGAACTTTTCCTTGGACACGGTTAACTACCTCTATCAGCTTTGTTGACCGGCGGCGGCCGCCGGTTTTCGGTTGCGCACACCGGCTGCAGCCGGCCACCAAGTTTGGAATCAGGACGCCTTCTTGATCACGGCCTCGGCGATGTTGGTCGGGGCCTCGGCATACTTGCCGAACTCCATGGAGTAGCTGGCGCGCCCCTGGGTCGCCGAGCGCAGGTCAGTGGCGTAGCCGAACATCTCGGCCAGCGGCACTTCCGCGCGGATGATCTTTCCGGTGGGCGACTCGTCCATGCCCTGCACCATGCCGCGACGGCGGTTGAGGTCGCCCATCACGTCGCCCATGTACTCCTCGGGGGTGACCACCTCGACCTTCATGATGGGCTCGAGCAGCGCCGGACTGGCCTTGCGCGCACCCTCCTTGAAGCCCATGGAACCGGCGATCTTGAAGGCCATCTCGTTGGAGTCCACCTCGTGGTAGGACCCGTCGTACAGGGTGACCTTCACGTCCACCACCGGGAAGCCGGCGATGACACCGTTCTTCATCTGCTCCTGGATGCCCTTGTCGACCGCGGGAATGTACTCCTTCGGCACCACGCCACCGACGATGGCGTTGACGAACTCGTAGCCCACGCCCGGCTCCTGCGGCTCGATCTTGAGCCACACGTGGCCGAACTGGCCGCGGCCGCCCGACTGGCGCACGAACTTGCCTTCCTGCTCCACCGCCTTGCGGATGGTCTCGCGGTAGGCCACCTGCGGCGCGCCGACGTTGGCCTCGACCTTGAACTCGCGCTTCATGCGGTCGACGATGATTTCCAGGTGCAGCTCGCCCATGCCGGAAATGATGGTCTGGCCGGACTCCTCGTCGGTATGGACGCGGAAGGAGGGATCCTCCTGGGCCAGCTTGGACAGGGCGATGCCCATCTTCTCCTGGTCGGCCTTGGTCTTGGGCTCCACGGCCACGGAGATCACCGGCTCCGGGAACTCCATCCGCTCCAGGGTGATGATGTTGTTGAGATCACACAGGGTTTCGCCGGTGGTGACATCCTTCAGGCCCACGGCGGCGGCGATATCGCCCGCGCGCACTTCCTTGATCTCCTCGCGGGAGTTGGAGTGCATCTGCAGGATGCGGCCGATGCGCTCCTTCTTGCCCTTGACCGGGTTGTAGAGCGTGTCACCCGAGTTGAGGACGCCGGAGTAGACGCGGAAGAAGGTCAGGGTGCCCACGAACGGGTCGGTGGCAATCTTGAACGCCAGCGCCGCGAAGGGCTCCTCGTCGGAGGACTTGCGCACCGCCTCGGTCTCCGCGGCATCGTCCAGCACGCCGCGGATGTCGGGCACGTCCACCGGCGAGGGCATCAGCTCGACCACGGCGTCGAGCATCGCCTGCACGCCCTTGTTCTTGAACGCGGAACCGCACATGGCGGGCACGATCTCGTTGGCCAGGGTGCGGATGCGCAGGCCCTTGCGGATTTCGGCGGCGTTGAGGTCGCCCTCCTCGAGGTACTTCTCCATCAGCTCCTCGGAGGCCTCGCCCGCGGCTTCCACCATCTTCTCGCGCCACTCCTGGCACAGGTCGACCAGGTCGGAGGGGATGTCCCGCTCCTCGTAGGTCATGCCGCGGTCTTCCTCGTTCCAGTAGATGGCCTTCATCTTGATGAGGTCCACCACGCCCTGGAAGTTGTCCTCGGCGCCGATGGGAATCTGCAGCGGCACGGGGTTGGCGCCGAGGCGCTCCTTCATCTGCTTGACCACGCGCAGGAAGTTGGCGCCGGCGCGATCCATCTTGTTGACGAAGGCAAGCCGCGGAACCTTGTACTTGTTGGCCTGGCGCCAGACCGTCTCGGACTGGGGCTCAACGCCACCCACCGCGCAGAACACCGCGCAGGCACCATCGAGCACGCGCAGGGAACGCTCCACCTCGATGGTGAAGTCCACGTGGCCGGGGGTGTCGATGATGTTGATGCGGTGTTCCGGGTACTGCCGGTCCATGCCGGACCAGAAACAGGTGGTGGCGGCGGAGGTGATGGTGATGCCGCGCTCACGCTCCTGCTCCATCCAGTCCATGGTGGCGGCACCGTCGTGCACCTCACCGATCTTGTGCGACACACCAGTGTAGAACAGGATGCGCTCGGTGGTGGTGGTCTTGCCGGCATCGATGTGGGCCATGATGCCGAGATTGCGGTAGCGCTCGATGGGGGTTTTACGTGCCACGACTCTATCCTTTGAAAGACTGTTGTCTACCAGCGGTAGTGCGAGAACGCCTTGTTGGCCTCGGCCATGCGGTGCGTGTCCTCGCGCTTCTTCACCGCGGAGCCGCGACCTTCGGCGGCATCCATCAACTCGCCGGCCAGGCGCAGGGTCATGGACTTCTCGCCGCGCTTGCGGGCGGAATCAACCAGCCAGCGCATGGCCAGGGTGGTCCGGCGCACGGCCCGGACTTCCACCGGCACCTGGTAGGTGGCGCCGCCGACACGGCGGGACTTCACCTCCACCACCGGACGGATGTTGTCCAGCGCCTTGTTGAAGAGCTCGAGGGGATCCGCGCCCTTGAGACGCTCGCTCATGGTGTCGAGGGCACCGTAGACGATCTTCTCGGCAGTGGACTTCTTGCCATCCAGCATGAGGATGTTCACGAACTTCGCGAGCACCTCATTTCCGTACTTGGGGTCCGGCAGGATGGCCCGCTGACCAGCAACTCTTCTTCTCGGCATGGTGTCTACCTTTACTGAATACGCTCAACCGCAAACCCCGCCGACGGCAGCAACCGGGCGGGGCCTGCGGACCATAACCCTCAGGACGTCACTTCTTGGGTCGCTTGGCGCCGTACTTCGAACGCGCCTGGCGACGGTCGTTGACGCCGGAGGCGTCCAGGGAACCGCGCACGACGTGGTAACGCACACCCGGGAGGTCCTTTACACGACCGCCACGGATGAGCACCACCGAGTGCTCCTGAAGATTGTGCCCCTCACCGCCGATATAGCTGGTGACCTCGTAGCCGTTGGTCAGCCGCACGCGGGCGACCTTGCGCAGCGCCGAGTTCGGCTTTTTCGGGGTGGTGGTGTACACGCGGGTGCACACGCCACGCTTCTGGGGGCAGGCCTCCAGGGCCGGCACGTTGCTCTTTTCCACCTTCCGGGCCCGCGGCTTGCGGACCAACTGGTTGATTGTCGCCATGTTCGACCAACTCCAACCTACAAAATAAAAACGACAGGCCGGCACGGATCCCGGCCTGTCAAATAAGAAGCGGAATTCTAGACATGCACCATCATGGTGTCAAGTCCAAGCCCCTCGGGGCCCTTCCGCCCACCCAGTGTCGTTCTGCTCACGGCTCCGGCGAATTCAGCGCCTCGCTCAGGGCCTGTTCCACATCGCTGGCCGTCACCACCGGAATTTCCTCCATGGTCCGGGCCGAATCGCGCCGGCGCCGGCGCTCCTGGTGGTACGCCTGTCCGGTGCCCGCCGGGATGAGCCGGCCGACGATGACGTTCTCCTTCAGGCCACGCAGGTCATCGCGCTTGCCCTGCACCGCCGCCTCGGTCAGCACCCGGGTGGTCTCCTGGAAGGAGGCCGCGGAGATGAACGACTCGGTGGCCAGAGAGGCCTTGGTGATGCCCAGCAGAACCGGATCGCAGGTGGCCGGCAGCTTGCCTTCGGCCAGCACGATCTCGTTCTCGTCCAGCACCCGGGCACGCTCCAGCTGCTCACCGCGCAGGAACTTGGTGTCACCCGGATCGGAGACCTCCACCTTGCGCAGCATCTGGCGGACGATGACCTCGATGTGCTTGTCGTTGATCTTCACGCCCTGCAGGCGGTAGACGTCCTGCACCTCGTTGACGATGTAGCGCGCCAGCTCCTCGACACCGAGCAGACGCAGGATGTCGTGGGGGTTGGCCGGACCGTCGGAGATCACTTCGCCCCGCTCCACGTGCTCGCCCTCGAACACGTTGAGGTTGCGCCACTTCGGAATCAGCTCCTCGTAGGGCTCGCCCTCGACCGGGGTGATGACCAGCCGCCGCTTGCCCTTGGTCTCCTTGCCGAAGCCGATGGTGCCGGAGATCTCCGCCAGGATGGCCGGGTCCTTCGGCTTGCGCGCCTCGAACAGGTCGGCCACCCGCGGCAGACCGCCGGTGATGTCGCGGGTCTTGGAGGACTCCTGCGGGATACGCGCGATGACGTCGCCCACCTGCACCTCGGCCCCGTCGGTCAGGTTCACGATGGCGCCGGCCGGCAGGAAGTACTGGGCCGGGATCTCGGTCCCCGCCAGGCACAGGTCGCTGCCGCTCTCGTCGAGCAGCTTGACCATCGGGCGCAGATCCTTGCCGCTGGAGCCGCGCTGGCTGGGCTCGGTCACCACCAGGCTGGACAGGCCGGTGACCTCGTCGGTCTGCTGGGCGACGGTCAGACCGTGGATGAAGTCGCTGAACTGGATCCGGCCGGCCACCTCGGTGATGACGGGGTGGGTATGGGGATCCCAGTTGGCCACCACCTGCCCCGCAGTCACCTCCTCGGCGTCGTTGACGCTGAGCTCGGCGCCGTAGGGAACCTTGTAGCGCTCACGCTCGCGGCCGTGCTCGTCCAGCACCGCCAGCTCGCCGGAGCGGGAGACCGCCACCAGGTTGCCGTTGGCGCGGCGCACGGTCTTGATGTTGTGCAGCCGCACGGTGCCCTTGGACTTGACCTGCACGCTGTTGGCCGCGGTGGCCCGGCTCGCCGCACCGCCGATATGGAAGGTACGCATGGTGAGCTGGGTGCCGGGCTCGCCGATGGACTGCGCGGCGATGACGCCCACCGATTCACCGATGTTCACCCGGTGACCGCGCGCCAGGTCGCGCCCGTAGCAGGCGGCGCAGATGCCGTAGCGGCTCTCGCAGGTGATGGGCGAGCGCACCTTCACCTTGTCGATGCTGTGCTGATCCAGCACCTCGACCCAGTGCTCGTCGAGCAGGGTGCCCACGGGGGCCAGCACCTCGTCGGTGCCCGGCACGAGGAGCTCCTCCACCGTGACCCGGCCGAGCACGCGCTCGGAGAGCGGCTCGACCACGTCGCCACCCTCGATGTGCGGGGCCATGATCAGGCCCTGGCTGGTGCCGCAGTCGAGATCGGTGACCACCATGTCCTGGGCCACGTCGACGAGGCGCCGGGTCAGGTAGCCCGAGTTGGCGGTCTTCAGCGCCGTATCGGCCAGACCCTTGCGGGCGCCGTGGGTGGAGATGAAGTACTGCAGCACGTTGAGACCCTCACGGAAGTTCGCCGTGATGGGGGTCTCGATGATGGAACCGTCGGGCTTGGCCATCAGGCCGCGCATGCCCGCCAGCTGGCGGATCTGGGCGGCGGAGCCACGGGCGCCGGAGTCGGCCATCATGAAGATGGAGTTGAACGACTGCTGGCGGACCTGGTTGCCTTCGCGATCGGTGACGAGATCGGTACCCAGGTGATCCATCATCGCCTTGGCCACCTGGTCGTTGGTGCGCGACCAGATGTCCACCACCTTGTTGTAGCGCTCGCCGTTGGTCACGAGACCCGACTTGTACTGGCGCTCGATCTCCTTCACCTCCTCCTCGGCGGCACCGATGATGGTGGCCTTCTGCTCGGGGATCACGAGATCCTCGATGCCGATGGAGGTGCCGGAACGGGTGGCGTAGTAGAAGCCGGTGTACATCAGCTGGTCGGCGAAGATGACCGTGGCCTTCAGGCCCACCATGCGGTAGCAGGCGTTGATGAGGCGCGAGATGGCCTTCTTGTTCAGCACCTGGTTCACCAGCTCGAAGGGCAGTCCCTCGGGCAGGACCCGCGACAGCAGCGCGCGACCGACGGTGGTCTCCATCCGGCGGTAGCGCTCCTCGCGGTTGCCGTCCCGGTCGAGCACGACATCGTGCAGGCGCACGCTGATGCGGGCGTGGAGCTCCGCGGCGCCGGTCTCGTAGGCGCGGTGCACCTCGGCGACGTCGGCGAAGGCCATGCCCTCGCCACGGGCGTTCACCCGGTCGCGGGTGATGTAGTACAGGCCCAGCACCACGTCCTGGGAGGGGACGATGATGGGTTCGCCGTTGGCGGGCGAGAGGATGTTGTTGGTGGACATCATCAGCGCCCGGGACTCGAGCTGCGCCTCCACCGTCAGCGGCACGTGCACCGCCATCTGGTCGCCGTCGAAGTCGGCGTTGTAGGCGGCGCAGACCAGCGGGTGCAGCTGGATCGCCTTGCCCTCGATGAGCACCGGCTCGAAGGCCTGGATGCCGAGGCGGTGCAGCGTGGGGGCGCGGTTGAGCAGCACGGGATGCTCGCGGATCACCTCCTCGAGGATGTCCCATACCTCCGGCCCTTCGCGCTCCACCATCTTCTTGGCCGCCTTGATGGTGGTGGCGAGCCCGCGCAGCTCCAGCTTGCTGAAGATGAACGGCTTGAACAGCTCCAGCGCCATCTTCTTGGGCAGACCGCACTGGTGCAGGCGCAGCGTCGGACCCACCACGATCACCGAGCGGCCGGAGTAGTCCACGCGCTTGCCCAGCAGGTTCTGGCGGAAGCGGCCCTGCTTGCCCTTGATCATGTCGGCCAGGGACTTCAGCGGACGGCGGTTGGAGCCGGTGATGGCGCGGCCGCGGCGGCCGTTGTCCAGCAGCGCGTCCACCGCCTCCTGCAGCATGCGCTTCTCGTTGCGCACGATGATGTCAGGCGCGTTGAGGTCCAGCAGCCGCTTGAGGCGGTTGTTGCGGTTGATGACCCGGCGGTAGAGATCGTTGAGGTCCGAGGTGGCGAAACGGCCGCCGTCGAGGGGCACCAGCGGACGCAGGTCCGGGGGCAGCACCGGCAGCACGGTGAGGATCATCCACTCGGGCTTGTTGCCGGAGTCCAGGAAGGCCTCGATGATCTTCAGCCGCTTGGACAGCTTCTTGAACTTGGTGTCGGAACCGGTGGTCGCCAGCTCCTCGCGCAGCTTGGTGGCCTCGTCCTGCAGGTCCAGGGTGCGCAGCAGGGCCTGCACCGCCTCGGCGCCCATGCGGGCGTCGAACTCGTCGCCGTACTCCTCGATGGCGTCGAGGTAGGCCTCGTCGGTGAGCAGCTGGCCGCGCTCGAGCTGGGTCATGCCCGGCTCGATGACCACGAAGGACTCGAAGTAGAGCACCCGCTCGATGTCCCGCAGGGTCATGTCCAGCAGCAGGCCGATGCGCGAGGGCAGCGACTTGAGGAACCAGATGTGGGCCGTGGGGCTGGCCAGCTCGATGTGGCCCATGCGCTCGCGGCGCACCTTGGACAGCGTCACCTCGACGCCGCACTTCTCGCAGATGACGCCACGGTGCTTGAGGCGCTTGTACTTGCCGCACAGGCACTCGTAGTCCTTCACCGGGCCGAAGATCTTGGCGCAGAACAGGCCGTCGCGCTCCGGCTTGAAGGTACGGTAGTTGATGGTCTCGGGCTTCTTGACCTCGCCATAGGACCAGGAACGGATCATCTCAGGCGAAGCCAGGCCGATGCGGATGGCGTCGAACTCCTCGACCGTGCCCTGCTGCTTGAAGAGATTCAGTATGTCTTTCATCGTGTCTCCCGTCGACAGCGATCAGCCGGGTGTCCCCGGCTACCTGCTAACTGTCTGTCGTCCGTCCGCCGGCACTGGACCGGCGGACGGACACGGCTTGTGCGAACGCCTGTGTTATTCCTGTTCCAGCTCGATGTCGATGCCGAGCGAACGGATCTCCTTGACCAGCACGTTGAAGGATTCGGGCATGCCCGGCTCCATGCGGTGGTCGCCGTCCACGATGTTCTTGTACATCTTGGTGCGGCCGTTCACGTCATCGGACTTGACCGTCAGCATCTCCTGCAGCGTGTAGGCGGCGCCATAGGCCTCCAGGGCCCAGACCTCCATCTCGCCGAAGCGCTGGCCGCCGAACTGCGCCTTGCCGCCCAGCGGCTGCTGGGTGACCAGGCTGTAGGAGCCGGTGGAACGGGCATGCATCTTGTCGTCCACAAGGTGGTTGAGCTTGAGCATGTACATGTAGCCCACCGTCACCGGGCGGTCGAAGGGCATGCCGGTGCGCCCGTCGTGGAGCGTTGTCTGACCGCTGACGGGCAGACCCGCGAGCTCCAGCATGGCCTTGATCTCGCCCTCGTCGGCACCGTCGAAAACCGGCGTTGCCATGGGCACGCCGCCACGCAGGTTGGCGGCCAGGGCCAGCACGTCCTCGTCGCTGAGCTCGGCCAGCTCCTTGTGGTTGTCGTAGTCGCGGCCCTTGTAGACCTGCTCCAGGAATCCGCGCACTTCGGCCACCTTGCGCTGCTCGTCGAGCATGCGGCCGATCTTCAGGCCCAGCCCCTTGGCAGCCCAGCCCAGGTGCGTCTCGAGCACCTGGCCCACGTTCATGCGCGAAGGCACGCCCAGCGGGTTCAGGACGATGTCCACCGGGGTGCCGTCGGCGGAGTACGGCATGTCCTCGACCGGCACGATCTGGGAGATGACGCCCTTGTTGCCGTGACGGCCGGCCATCTTGTCGCCGGGCTGGACGCGCCGCTTCACCGCCAGGTAGACCTTGACGATCTTCAGCACGCCGGGAGCCAGGTCGTCGCCGGTGATGAGCTTCTTCTTCTTTTCGTCGAACTTCTCGTCGAAGTCCTTGCGCTGCTGCTTGAGCTGCTCGGTGGCGCGCTCCAGCTGGGCGTTGGCCTCGTCGTTGCGCAGGCGAATCTCGAACCACTGATCGCGCGTCAGATCGGCCAGGTAGCTCTTGGTGATCTTGGCGCCGGCGCCGAGGCCCGCGGGACCGCCCTCGGCAATCTTGCCGAGCAGCAGCTTCTCCACGCGCATGTAGGTGTCATCCTCGAGGATGCGCAGCTGATCGCGCAGGTCCTTGCGGATGCGGTCGAGCTCCATCTGCTCGATCTGCAGGGCGCGGGCATCCTTCTCGATGCCGTCGCGGGTGAACACCTGGACGTCGATGACCGTCCCGTTCATGCCGGTGGGCACGCGCAGGGAGCTGTCCTTCACGTCCGAGGCCTTCTCGCCGAAGATGGCGCGCAGCAGCTTCTCCTCGGGAGTGAGCTGGGTCTCGCCCTTCGGCGTGACCTTGCCCACCAGGATGTCTCCGGAGCGCACCTCGGCACCGATGTAGACGATGCCCGACTCGTCGAGCTTGGACAGCGCGCCCTCGCCCACGTTGGGGATGTCGGCGGTGATCTCCTCGGGCCCGAGCTTGGTGTCGCGGGCCACGCAGGTGAGCTCCTCGATGTGGATCGTGGTGAAGCGATCCTCCTCCACCACGCGCTCGGAGATGAGGATGGAGTCCTCGAAGTTGTAGCCGTTCCAGGGCATGAAGGCCACCAGCAGGTTCTGGCCCAGGGCCAGCTCGCCCATGTCGGTGGAGGGGCCGTCGGCCAGCACGTCGCCGCGGGCGATGACGTCGCCCTGGTGCACCAGCGGACGCTGGTTGATGCAGGTGTTCTGGTTGGAACGGGTGTACTTGGTGAGGTTGTAGATGTCCACACCCGCCTCGCCCGGCTCGGTCTCCTCGTCGTTGACGCGCACCACGATGCGGCCCGCGTCCACGGAGTCCACCACGCCGCCGCGCAGGGCGACGACGGTAACGCCGGAGTCCGTGGCGACCGTGCGCTCGATGCCGGTGCCCACCAGGGGCTTCTCGGTGCGCAGGGTCGGCACGGCCTGGCGCTGCATGTTGGAGCCCATGAGCGCGCGGTTGGCGTCGTCGTGCTCCAGGAACGGAATCAGGGAGGCGGCCACCGAGACGATCTGCTTCGGCGACACGTCCATGTACTCCACCTGGTCCGGGCTGGAGAAGGTGAACTCGCCCTGGTGACGGGACGGCACCAGGTCGTCCACCAGGCTGCCCGCCTCGTCCAGGGTGGCATTGGCCTGGGCGATGACGAACTCGCCCTCCTCGATGGCGGAGAGGTACTCCACCTCGCGGGTCACCTTGCCGTCGATCACCTTCCGGTACGGGGTCTCGAGGAAACCGTACTTGTTGGTGCGGGCGTAGACGGCCTGGGAGTTGATGAGGCCGATGTTCGGACCTTCAGGGGTCTCGATGGGGCAGACGCGGCCGTAGTGGGTCGGGTGCACGTCGCGCACCTCGAAGCCGGCCCGCTCGCGGGTCAGGCCGCCGGGGCCGAGGGCCGAGATGCGGCGCTTGTGGGTCACCTCGGACAGCGGGTTGTTCTGGTCCATGAACTGGGACAGCTGGCTGGACCCGAAGAACTCCTTGATGGCCGCGGAGACCGGCTTGGCGTTGATGAGGTCCTGAGGCATCAGGCCCTCGCTCTCGGCCATGCTCAGGCGCTCCTTGACCGCCCGCTCCACGCGCACCAGGCCAACGCGGAACTGGTTCTCCGCCATCTCGCCCACCGAGCGGATGCGACGGTTGCCGAGGTGGTCGATGTCGTCGACGGTCCCCTTGCCGTTGCGGATGTCGATGAGCACCTTCATGGCGTCGAGGATGTCGGAGGAGTCGCCGTGGATCTCCACCAGCCTGGCCATGGACGCATCGTCCCGGCTGGAGAAGTAGCGCCCGTCGTAGAGCACGCCGGCACCTTCCACGTCCTTGCGGCCGACGCGGCGGTTGAACTTCATCCGCCCGACGGGGGAGAGGTCGTAGCGATCATCGGTGAAGAACAGGTTGTGGAACAGGTTCTCGGCGGCATCCTTGGTGGGGGGCTCGCCGGGGCGCATCATGCGGTAGATCTCCACCAGCGCCTCGAGCTGGGTGCGGGTGCTGTCGATGCGCAGGGTGTCGGAGATGTAGGGACCGCGATCCAGATCGTTGGTGTAGAGGGTGCGCAGCTCGTTGATGCCGGCCTCGCGCAGCTTGCCCAGCAGCTCGGCGGTCAGCTCGTCGTTGGCATTGGCGATGACCTCGCCGGTCTCCTCGTCCACCACGTCATGGGCCAGGGTCTTGCCCAGCAGGTATTCCGCCGGCACCTGCAGCTTGGTCAGGCCGGCCTTGTTCATCTGGTTGATGTGGCGCGCGGTGACGCGGCGGCCCTCTTCAACCAGCACGTTGCCCTTCTCGTCCTTCAGGTCGAAGCTGGCGGTCTCGCCGCGCAGACGCTCCGGCACGAGCTCCAGGGTGATGACATCATCCTTGAACTCGAAGCGGTTCGTCTCGAAGAAGATGGCGAGCATCTCCTGGTTGGTGTAGCCCAGGGCGCGCAGCAGCACCGAGGCCGGCAGCTTGCGCCGGCGGTCGATACGCACGTACAGGCAATCCTTCGGATCGAACTCGAAATCGAGCCAGGAGCCGCGATAGGGGATCACCCGGGCATTGAACAGCAGCTTGCCCGAGGAGTGGGTCTTGCCCTTGTCGTGATCGAAGAACACGCCCGGGGAACGGTGCATCTGGGAGACGATGACCCGCTCGGTGCCGTTGATGACGAAGGTTCCGTTGTCGGTCATCAGGGGGATCTCCCCCATGTAGACCTCCTGCTCACGGATATCCTTGACCGGCTTCGGGGTGGTGGTGGCCTCCTTGTCGTAGATCACCAGGCGCACCTTCACCCGCAGCGGAGCCGCGAAGGTGATGCCGCGCATCTGGCACTCCTTGACGTCGAAGACCGGGTTGCCGAGCTGGTAGCTCACATACTCCAGGGCAGCGTTGCCGGAGTAGGAAACGATGGGGAACACCGACTTGAAGGCGGCGTGAAGCCCATTCTCGCCACGCGCGGCGGGCGAGGTGTCGAGCTGGAGAAAATCACGATAGGAATCCAGCTGGATGGCCAGGAGATAAGGCACATCCAGTATCTTGGGACGCTTGGCGAAATCCTTGCGGATACGCTTCTTTTCGGTGTAGGAATAGGCCATCAGACTTCCTCAGCTTGACCACCGCCTAGCGGGTGACGGTTCAACGAAACGGGCGAGAATCCGCCCCTCTGTTGTCATCCGGTCCATGCCCGTTGCGGATCCGGGCTCTGGTTTCAGCGCTGTAGCGCCCCGGCTCCGGTTCGGCACCGGCGCCGGAACGTCATGGGACATCACGTGCTGCAAGCAGAAAAAGGCCGGTGGCTCAAGGCCACCAGCCAATTTCCGTTTTCCTCCCTGTTCCTTGAGGCGCAAGGAAACAAGCAGGTCTTTTCTCTTACTTGACCTCGACAGTTGCGCCGGCTTCCTCGAGCTGCTTCTTGATGCTCTCGGCTTCGTCCTTGTTGACGCCTTCCTTGATGGTGGAGGGGGCACCCTCCACGGCGTCCTTGGCTTCCTTCAGGCCCAGACCGGTGACGGCGCGAACAACCTTGATGACGCCCACCTTGTTGGAACCGAAGCTGGTCATCACCACGTCGAACTCGGTCTGCTCCTCGGCGGCGGCGGCCTCGGCGCCGCCGGCGGCCGGAGCGGCCACGGCAACGGCGGCAGCGGCGCTGACACCGAACTTCTCTTCCATGGCGGAGATCAGGTCGACGACCTCCATCACGGACATGTTGGCGATGCTTTCGAGAATGTCGTCTTTGGACACGGCCATTGTATTCAACTCCTGTGTACGGTCACCCGGTCGCTGCTGCGCCCCGGGCAGAATTGCCTAGGAAACAGCAGGCTCAGGCAGCCTGCTTCTGATCGCGGATCGCCGCCACGGTGCGAACGAGCTTGCCGGGCACCTCGTTGAGCGTACGGGCCAACTTCTCCACCGGTGCACGCATAACCGACATCAGCATTGCGATGGCCTGATCGCGGGTCGGCAGTTTCGCCAGTCGGCTTGCTTCCGAAGCCGGCAGCAACTGACCCCCGATGGACACCAGCTTGATGACCAGTTTGTCGTTGTCCTTGGCGAAGTCACCCAACACCCGCGCCGCGGAACCCGGGTCCTCCATGGAGAACGCGAGCACCAGCGGCCCGACCAGTCCCTCGCTCATACATTCGAACTCGGTACCGGCCAGGGCACGACGCGCCAAGGTGTTCTTCACGACGCGGAGATAGACGCCGCCATCACGTGCGGTCACGCGCAGCTTGTCCATCTTCTCGACCGTGAGGCCCCGATACTCGGCTGCCAGCGCGGAATGCGCCTGCGCCGCGACCTCGGACACTTCGGCGACGATCGACTTCTTCTGTTCCAGGTTCAATGCCACTGGATATTCCTCCTACATGGCGGGCCGGCGCTGCCGGCACGCCCCCCTGGGTTTCGGGAACACCGTTGCCGGTGTCCACCTCCCACGGTGACCGTCACCAGGAAAACCTGTTTCGGGCTCACCGTCTGCGCAGGCAGGTCATTCCATTAAGCCTTCCGGATTCGCACCCGTCCGGCGCCTGCGGTCTTTGACAGCCACCGGCCCCTGAAGCGGGACCGGCGACCCAAAGCCTGTATGTCTCCGGAACGCCGCGGGCGTTCCGCAGCCTCATGCGTTGAGGCTGCCCTGGTCCAGGACGACGCCCGGGCCCATGGTGGTGGAGACGGTAATCTTCTTCATGTAAACGCCCTTGGCGGCGCTCGGCTTGCCCTTGTTCAGGGCGGAGAGCAGCGCCTCGAGGTTCTCGCGCAGGGCGTTCACCTCGAAATCCACCTTGCCGATGCTGCAGTGGATGATGCCGGCACGGTCGGTGCGGTAGCGCACCTGGCCCGCCTTGGCGTTGTTCACCGCCTCGGCCACGTTCGGGGTCACGGTGCCCACCTTCGGGTTGGGCATCAGGCCGCGGGGGCCGAGGATCTGGCCCAGCTGGCCCACCACGCGCATGGCGTCGGGGCTGGCGATGACCACGTCGAAATCCAGGTTGCCGGCCTTCACCGACTCGGCCAGGTCCTCGAAGCCGACGATGTCGGCGCCGGCCTCGCGGGCGGCATCGGCGTTGGCGCCCTGGGCGAAAACGGCCACGCGGACGGTCTTGCCGGTGCCGTTGGGCAGCACGGTGGAGCCGCGCACCACCTGGTCGGACTTGCGCGGGTCAACACCGAGGTTGACGCTCACGTCCACCGACTCCATGAACTTGACCGCGGAGATCTCCTTGAGGAGCGCGAAAGCCTCGTCCACGGGGTAGAGACGCCCGGGCTGCAGCTTCTCGGCGATCTGCTTCTTGCGCTTGGTCATTCCGGCCATGGCTTACACCCCCTCCACGTCAAGGCCCATGCTGCGGGCGCTGCCGGCGATGGTCCGCACCGCGGCATCCATATCGGCGGCGGTCAGGTCGGGCATCTTGGTCTTCGCGATCTCCTCGAGCTGCTCGCGGTTGACCTTGCCCACCTTGTTGGTGTTGGGGTTGCTGCTGCCCTTGGGGATGCCGGCGGCCTTGCGCAGGAGCACGGAGGCGGGTGGCGTCTTGGTGATGAAGGTGAAGCTGCGATCCGAGTAGACGGTGATCACCACGGGCGTCGGCAGACCCGGCTCGAGCTGCTGGGTCTTGGCGTTGAACGCCTTGCAGAACTCCATGATGTTGACACCGTGCTGACCCAGCGCGGGGCCCACCGGCGGGCTGGGGTTGGCCTGGCCGGCCTTCACCTGCAGCTTGATGTAAGCCTGGATTTTCTTAGCCATTGCATACTCCTGGTTCGGGTGCTGGCGCCTTGCGGCTCCCCGGTTGAAAAGCCCCGGCGCCCGCCAAGGCGGGCATCGGGGTTACTGCATTCAGCCTTTCTCGACCTGACCGAACTCGAGCTCGACGGGGGTGGAACGGCCGAAGATGAGCACCGCCACGCGCATGCGGCTCTTCTCGTAGTTCACCTCTTCCACCACGCCGTTGAAATCGGCGAACGGCCCGTCGATGACGCGGACCACCTCGCCCGGCTCGAACAGGACCTTCGGCCGCGGCTTCTCGACCCCCTCCTGCACGCGCTGCAGGATGGCGTCGGCCTCCTTCTCGGAGATCGGCGCGGGGCGGTCGCTGGTGCCGCCGATGAATCCCATCACCTTCGGCACTTCCTTGACCAGGTGCCAGGTGGCGTCGTTCATTTCCATCTGCACGAGCACGTATCCGGGGAAGAACTTCCGGTCGCTCTTGCGCTTCTGCCCGGCGCGCATCTCCACCACCTCCTCGGTGGGGACGAGGATCTGCCCGAAGTGCTCCTCCATGCCGTGCATCCTGATGCGGTCCTCGAGCGAGCGCTTGACCTGCTGCTCAAAGCCCGAGTAGGCATGGACTACGTACCAACGCTTGGCCATCCGTCAACCTCCCTGCCCGGTGAGCATGCGCACGGCCCAGAACAGGAACATGTCCAGGAACCACAGAATGATGGCCACCACGACAACCATGGCGATCACCATCAGGGTGGTCTGGATGGTTTCCTGCCGGGTGGGCCAGACCACCTTGCGCACCTCGGTACGCGCGTCCTTGAAGAAGCCGATCGCGCCGCGCCCCTTCTCGGTCTGGGAGGCGATCACCAACGCCACGGCGGCGACCACCAGCAGGCCGCCGACGCGGACCACGGTGATGGCGTCGCTGAAGTAATAGAAACCGACGATGCCGACGGCCAGCACCAGCACCGCCACAAGCAACTTGGCGCCATCGAACTTGTTGCCGCTGACCTCGGTTTTAGCGTTCATGGACCCTTAACAGAAAATAACGAAGCAGGGGGACTCCCACATGGGAAGCCCCCGCTGCCCGCATGCTTGATGCGCTGTTTGGCAGGCCAGGAGGGAATCGAACCCCCAACCTGCGGTTTTGGAGACCGCCGCTCTGCCAATTGAGCTACTGGCCTAATACTCTGCAGCACGCCGAGGCGGGATGTCGCCACCCCGCCCCGGCGGAAGCATTTCGTTACTCGATGATCTTGGCGACCACGCCGGCGCCGACGGTACGGCCGCCTTCGCGGATGGCGAAACGCAGACCTTCCTCCATGGCGATGGGCGCAATCAGGCTCACCGTCATCTTCACGTTGTCACCCGGCATCACCATCTCCACCCCCTCGGGCAGATCACAGGCACCGGTGACGTCCGTGGTCCGGAAGTAGAACTGCGGACGGTAACCCTGGAAGAACGGCGTATGACGACCGCCCTCCTCCTTGCTCAGCACGTACACCTCGGCCTCGAACTTCGTGTGCGGGGTGATGCTGCCCGGCTTCGCCAGCACCTGGCCACGCTCCACCTCGTCACGCTTCGTGCCGCGCAGCAGCACACCGACGTTGTCGCCCGCCTGCCCCTGGTCCAGCAGCTTGCGGAACATCTCCACGCCCGTGCAGGTGGTCTTCGTCGTGTCGTGAATGCCGACAATCGCCACCTCGTCGCCCACCTTCACCACACCACGCTCGATTCGACCCGTCACCACCGTGCCGCGGCCGGAAATCGAGAACACGTCCTCGATCGGCATCAGGAACGCACCGTCAATCGGACGCTCCGGCTCCGGAATGTAACGGTCCATCTCCGCCACCAGCTTCTCGATGGCCTGCGAACCAATCTCGCTCGTGTCGCCTTCCAGCGCCTTCAGCGCAGAACCCACCACGATCGGCGTGTCGTCGCCCGGGAAGTCGTAGCCGGACAGAAGGTCGCGAACCTCCATCTCCACCAGCTCCAGCAGCTCCGGGTCGTCAACCATGTCCGCCTTGTTCATGAACACCACGATGTACGGCACGCCCACCTGCCGGGACAGCAGAATGTGCTCGCGCGTCTGCGGCATCGGGCCGTCGGCCGCCGACACCACCAGAATCGCTCCGTCCATCTGCGCCGCACCCGTGATCATGTTCTTCACGTAGTCAGCGTGACCAGGGCAGTCCACGTGCGCGTAGTGGCGCTTCTCGGACTCGTACTCCACGTGGGCGGTGGCAATCGTGATGCCGCGGGCGCGCTCCTCGGGGGCATTGTCAATCTGATCGAACGCCTTGAACTCGCCACCGAACTTCTCACCCATCACCTTCGTGATGGCCGCCGTCAGCGTCGTCTTGCCATGGTCCACGTGACCGATGGTTCCCACGTTCACATGCGGCTTCTTACGCTCGAACTTTTCCTTGGACAT
>NZ_QPJY01000006.1:224918-231210 GCF_003337735.1 Thioalbus denitrificans
GATGGCCGCCGTCAGCGTCGTCTTGCCATGGTCCACGTGACCGATGGTTCCCACGTTCACATGCGGCTTCTTACGCTCGAACTTTTCCTTGGACATCCGACCGTCTCCTCAAAGCTGAGTCTTCAAGGTTGAGACTTGTGAGAATTTGCCCCAGCGCACACTGAAGCGACACTACCCACACACGAAACTGGAGCCCATAACCGGATTCGAACCGGTGACCTCTTCCTTACCAAGGAAGTGCTCTACCGACTGAGCTATATGGGCTGTGATTTTCCGTTCTAAACTGGAGCGGGTGATGGGAATCGAACCCACGTCATCAGCTTGGAAGGCTGAGGTTCTACCGTTGAACTACACCCGCCTTTCGTTACCGACGCCGCGGAGCCGTCTGCGCAGTCCCAACGGACCAGCCCCTTGCTGTCTATCTGGTGGAGGGGGGAGGATTCGAACCTCCGAAGGCTGAGCCAACAGATTTACAGTCTGCCCCCTTTGGCCACTCGGGAACCCCTCCGATGACGTAAGCCGAACATTTTGAGTGATACGCCGTCGGTTGTCAATGCATCGCGTTCTTATCTGGAACCCCGAAGTGGCTGCGGGGGAACCGCGCTGTCATCGCAATTTCATGACGGAGGCTGCGTGTTCTGCTATGATTCGCGCCCATCGTCACGAGACGGCGAATGATGCCAGCATCGACGCCGATTGACAATCCCGAAACACCGAATCGTGCGCACCGTGCACCCAACATCGCTGCGGCGCCATCCGGCCCGGCCGGACCCGCTCACAGCGCCGCCCGCCGGTGCGGCCCACGCTCCGCCGCGGAGGCGCATTTCGGCCCTGCGTGCCGGTATGCGCACGGAGACCCCCGGTGGCTGACGCCCGCGGCCTCGCGCCCCGCTTCGGCGGCGCAGCGAAGCGCACCCGGCCGGGGCCGGCCACCGATCGGTGGATTCCAGCCTTGCCCGGTCGAAGGCCCGCGCTCCAGTCGCCCTGACCCCGGCTCCCGGCGCCAAACCCGAAATCTCAACCCGATCCAAGGAGAACCAGTCCAACCATGAAGGTGACAATCTTCGGTTCCGGCTATGTGGGCCTCGTGACCGGCGCCTGCCTGGCCGAGGTGGGCAACGACGTCCTGTGCGTCGACGTGGACGAGCGCAAGATCGACCTGCTCAAGGCCGGCGGCGTGCCGATCTACGAGCCCGGCCTGGAGGAGATGGTGCGCAAGAACACCGCTGCCGGCCGCCTCTCCTTCACCACCGACGTGGCCGCCGGCGTGGCCCACGGCCTGTTCCAGTTCATCGCCGTCGGCACGCCGCCGGACGAGGATGGCTCGGCCGACCTGCAGTACGTTCTCGCCGTGGCCCGCTCCATCGGCGAGCACATGGAGGACTACCGCATCGTGGTGGACAAGTCCACGGTGCCGGTGGGGACCGCCGACAAGGTGCGCCAGGCGCTGGCCGGGGTCCTGGAGAGCCGCGGCCGGAACCTCGAGTTCGACGTGGTCTCGAACCCGGAATTCCTCAAGGAGGGGGCGGCCATTGATGACTTCATGCGTCCCGATCGCATCGTGGTGGGCACCGACAACCCCCGCACCGCCGAGCTGCTGCGGGTGCTCTACGGCCCCTTCAACCGCAACCACGACCGGCTGGTGATGATGGACATCCGCTCCGCGGAGCTGACCAAGTACGCCGCCAACGCCATGCTGGCCACCAAGATCAGCTTCATGAACGAGATGTCCGCACTGGCCGAAAAACTGGGCGCGGACGTGGAGGCGGTGCGGCGCGGCATCGGCGCCGACCCGCGCATCGGCTACCACTTCATCTATCCCGGCTGCGGCTACGGCGGCTCCTGCTTTCCCAAGGACGTCAAGGCGCTGATCCACACCGGCCGCAGCGTGGGTCACGCCCCGGCGGTGCTGGAAGCGGTGGAGGCGGTCAACGATCGCCAGAAGGCGGTGCTCCACGACAAGCTCAAGGCCCACTTCGGCGATCTGGCCGGCCGCACCATCGCGGTGTGGGGCCTGGCCTTCAAGCCCAACACCGACGACATGCGCGAGGCGCCGAGCCGGGTGCTGATGGAAGCCCTGTGGGCCGACGGCGCCACGGTCCGGGCCCACGACCCGGTGGCCATGGAGGAGTGCGAGCGCATCTACGGCGAGCGGCCCGACCTGGTGCTGTGCGCAACCCCGGAGGAGGCCGCCGAGGGCGCCGACGCCCTGGCGCTGGTGACCGAGTGGAACCTGTTCCGCAGCCCCGATTTCCAGGCCCTGCGCGAAATCATGAAATCCCCGGTGGTGTTCGACGGACGCAACGTCTACGACCCCCAGCGCATGGCCGACGAGGGCTTCATCTATCACGCCATCGGTCGGCCCGAGGTGAATCCCCGCCCCGCCTGACCCGGCAGGAAGCACGCTCCTGACAGCGGCCCGCACGGCAATCAGCGCCGTGCGGGCCGCGCCCTCCCCCCCTTCCCCGAACCCTCCCTGCCCCCGCCCGCCCCGGCACCGAAGCCCACGCCGGAAAGCCTCTGCCCGCGCGCGGCACGACACCTCGCCGCCATCGATCCGTAATGAGAACTGGTCCACGTCATTTCCACGGCAACGGTGTTAATGGCTGAACCCGGCAGTGAATGAAATTGCTGACACGCCTCACAACAATCCCTACACCAAGAGGAGTCACGCCATGCCGGGCAAGTTCGAAATCTACAAGGACGCCAGAGGAGAGTTCCGCTTCCGCCTGAAAGCCGGGAACGGACAGATCATCCTGGCCAGCGAGGGCTACAAGCGGAAGGCCAGCGCGGCCAGCGGAGTCGAATCCGTACGCAAGAACGCAGCGATGGACCAGCGCTTCGAGCGCAAGGCCACCAGGAACGGGAAGTTCATGTTCAACCTGATGGCCAGCAACGGCCAGGTCATTGGCACCAGCGAGGTCTACGAGAAGGAGTCCTCGCGCGACAACGGGATCGAATCGGTCAGGAAGAACGCGCCGGACGCCGTCGTGGATGACAAGACCGGGGACTGAGCATCGGCGGACCCCGCCACGGCGGGGTTCCTTTTCCCCGGACCGGGGGCATCCGGTCCGGCGGACTGCGGCGGTCCAGGCCCGCGGACCGGAACCGATTCTGGAGCTGGCGACAGGATTCGAACCCGCGACCCGCTGATTACAAATCAGCCGCTCTACCAACTGAGCTACGCCAGCATGGAACTGGATGCGCCGGCTCTGCCCCGGCGCGGGGCTTGCATTGTAGGACACGGAACCGTGGAGCGGCAACGCAAACCGCAGCGCACGGCCGCAGGAGTTCAGGGGCAGGCCCTCTCCTCGATGGTCGCCTGCGCGGCGATGTCCGCCGGGAGTTCCGGCGGTCCGGCGGACTCGTCCTCCACCAGGATCCAGGTCACCTCCTGGTACCGTTCACGGGGAGTCACCTCGGCCTCGATCCCCTTTTCCGCGAGCGTGGCCCGATGGCGATGGGCCGCGGATTCCTGGCGGAACAACCCCAGGGAGACGTCGTTCTCGTGTCCCGCGTCGGTGATGACGAAGCTGTCCACCCCGTTGCCCCGCAGCTCCCGCACTTGCTCCAGGGCCGCGTCCCGGTCCGCAAACCCGCTCTGGAGCACCCAGTAGGCCTGCACCTGGGGAAGGTTCCCGGTCCGCGGCTCCACCCGTGCGCCGCCCTGCGCCAGCAGGCTGCCGACCTGCCGGGCCATCTCCTTGTCGGTGAAGGGCCCGACCCGGTAGCAGTGGCGCAGCGCCACATCACCCGCGCCACCAGGCTCCGCGGCAGCGGATTCGGCCACCGGGTTCGGCTCCTGTGCCCCATCACCGGGCGGCACCGCTCCGGTATCCGCCTCCTCGCCCGGATCCGCGGCGGCCGCGGGTGCGACCACGGAAGCGTCATCCGCCAGGCCGCGCCCGCCCGTCTCCCGGCCGGCGGATGGATCCGCGGGCGCGTGCGGGCCGGAACCGGCAGGAGCCGTGGCGGGGACTGGATCACCACTGTCTGCACCGCCCTCCTCTTCACCCCGGGAACCGGGCTCGTCGGCCGGTGCCGCGGAGGGAGACACGACGGCTTTCCCCGCGTCCGTTTCGTTCCAGAGCACGAGCGGCGGCAGGCCATGAGCCACGGCCGGAGCCGCCGCGGTCGGCGGCGCGGGAAGCTTGCCGGCAATACCGAGCCCGAACAGCACGCCGTTGCCGAGCAGTACGAGGAGGAATACCCATTTCATGGTCGGATACCGCCAGCCAGTCCCGGATGCCCTTCGCCGCTCACCGCCCGCCTTCGCTCCAGCGCCGGTGGATACCGTTTCCCGCCCGCGGGGACTGCTCCGCGGCTTGGCGTCGGCGCACGACTGCAGACCGCTTCCCGACGGGGGGGTTGAGTTCCCGCACGGACAGACCGGCATGCCCCCGGCGTGGGGAGATCATGAATCGATTCACGGTGGAAAAACCTTCCCTGGCCCTCCGCGACAACGGCTCAATCCGACCGGGCGAACAGGGCCAGCCCCTGGAGCACGAGATCGGGAACCAGCCGGTAGCTGCCCTGAAGCGCTGGCTGCAGCCACCGGGCATCGCCTCCGGTCAGCAATCGGGCGACCGGAAGACCCAGCTGCCGGGCGTAGGCATCGCAGGCATGATCGATCGCCGCGGCCATCGCAGTCAGTATCCCCAGTTCTACACCTTCATCCGTATTTCTGGCAAAGGGTTCGGTCCGGGAGTGTGGCCTGCTTCCCGTTTCAAATTCTTGGTCGATGGCGTGCGTCCCGCCCCCCAGGGCCGCGCGCATCAGGCGCCGGCCGGGGAAGATCAGGCCGCCGGCATGAGTGCCGTCCTCCGCGAGCCCGTCCACCGTCACCGCGCTGCCGGCGTCGATCACGCAGACCGGGCCCCGCTCCAGGGAGTGGGCGGCGATCAGCGTCAGCCAGCGATCCACCCCGAGCTGCTGCGGCCGCTGATAGCCATTGCGGACGCCGCAGCCGTATCCCGCGGTTTCCACACGCTCAACAGGCACCCCGTAATCGGCCTGCATGACGTCCGCAAGGGCGGCCGCGTATGCCGGTGCGGCGACGGACGCGAGCAGTATACGTACCGGGCGCATCCCCGCGCTGCGGGTTTGTTCCGCCACGTCTCCCGGCGCGACTCCCTGGTGGACCACCGTGCCGCCACGGGCAAGATCGTTGCCGTCCCGCAGCCAGGCCCATTTCAACCGGGTATTGCCCAGGTCCAGCAGCAGCATCATGACTCCGCCCTCAGGCTGACTTCACCGCCGTAGTACCGTTCCAGCCCCGTGGCCGTTTCCAGCAGCAATGCACCACTGGAATCCACGCCGCGGGCGATGCCGCGGATGGCGCTCTTCGGCGTATGGAGGATCACCTCCCGATCGCGCATGGCGTCGAAGCGTCGCCAATCGGCCTCGAAAGCGGGGAACCCCTGCTCCTGGAACCGGCTCAGCGCCAGCAGCAGGGAATCGATGACCCGGCCGGCGAGTTCGGACCGTGACGGGGCGGCGGGGAGCGCATCGTGCAGGTCGGCCCACGGCTGGTCGATGGGTGTTTCGGCCGGCATGCGGTAGTTGAGGCCGATACCGATGATGGTTCGGGTTGCCCCGGCGAGCTCACCACTCACCTCGAGCAGGATTCCTCCGGCCTTGCGGCCGTCCATCAGGAGGTCGTTGGGCCACTTCAGCCCCAGCCCGGCGGCGCCGACATCCGCGAGTGCCGCGGCCACCGCGACCCCCACCGCCAGAGAGAGCCCCCCGAGACTGGCGGGGCCCAGGGCGAAATCCCAGGCCAGGGAAACATAGAGATTCCGGGCAAAGGGCGAAGCCCAGCTGCGGCCGCGGCGACCGCGTCCCGCGCTCTGATGCTCCGCCAGGCAGATGCGGCCGTGGCCGGCCGGGCCGGCGGCGTGCGCCTGCAGCCAGGCATTGGTGGACTCGGTGCTGCCGAGGACGTCGATGCCGCTGATCAGGGCCCGCGCCTCCTCGCCGAGTGCGGCACTGATACGTGCCGCGTCGAGCAGATCCAGGGGTTCGGCGAGACGGTACCCGCGCCCGGGGACGGAATCCACGCGCACACCGAGCCCCTGCAGGCGCTGGAGATGCTGCCAGGCCGCCGCCCGGCTCATACCCAGCGCAGCGCCGAGCGCCTCACCGGAATGGAAGCGTCCGTCGGCCAGCAGCGCAATGAGCTTGAGCGTCTTCTCCATGATTATCTCATGGCAATAAAAAACCCCTGCCCGATGGGGGCAGGGGTTGGAATAGGTGCCTGGCAGTGACCTACTTTCACATGGGGAAGCCCCAC
>NZ_QPJY01000007.1 GCF_003337735.1 Thioalbus denitrificans
CCATCCCCCTGCGCGGCAGCGTCAGCAGCCTCAACGTCTCCGTGGCCACCGGCATCTGCCTGTTCGAGGCCCTGCGCCAGCGGGACGCGAAGGGGCGGGTGGGCGGCCAGGGCTGACCGGACCTGTGTGACCGGAGCCGAGGTTCGATGCTGGTGACCGGTGACCGGTGACCGGTGACCGGTGACCGGTGACTGGTGACCATCGCCGCCATTGCGCCCAACTGTCTGATCCATTAAGATTCCGCGTTTCCACCTCCGGGACTCAGGTCGCCGGGGGTTTCTCCTTGCTCCCGGAATGGTTCCGGGGGCTGTTCAGGCCGAAAGGAGCGAACAGTAGATGCGTCATTACGAAGTGGTATTCATGGTCCATCCGGACCAGAGTGAACAGGTCCCTGCCATGATCGAGCGCTATCGCGCGCTCATCGAGGGCAACGGCGGTGCCATCCACCGCCTCGAGGACTGGGGTCGGCGCCAGCTCGCCTACCCGATCAACAAGGTGCACAAGGCCCACTACGTGCTCATGAATGTCGAGTGCGACCCGGCGACCATGGCTGAAATCGAGAGCCTGTTCCGGTTCAATGATGCCGTGCTGCGCAACCTGGTGATTACCCGCAAGGCCGCCGTGACCGAGCCCTCCCCGATGCTGAAGGAGCGTGAGGGCCGCGAGGACCGTGGCCGTGGCGATCGTGAGGATCGCGACCGTGGTGATCGTGACGATCGTGACCGTGGCTCCAACAGGCAGGAATCCGACGACAGCGGCGAAGAAGAAGAGGAAGAGGAGGAGTAAGGCGCCACGGCGGTGGCGAACCGGCTGGAACTGGACGGCAGGGTGGTCAGGGCTCCTGACATACGCTACTCGCCGGCCGCCATTCCCATTACCCGGTTCGTGCTCGAACACCGTTCCCGGCAGGTCGAAGCCGGTCTCAGCCGCGAGGTGTACTGCCGCATAGGGGTGGTCGCCTGTGGCGAGGACCTGGCGCCGAAGGCGAAGGCCTTCGGCACCGATGACCGGGTACGGGTGAGCGGTTTCATCGAGCGCACGACCAACCGCCAGGGTGAGCCCCGCCTCGTTCTTCACGCTGTCGAGATTGAACCGATTGATTGAGCAGGAGATTTAAGAGATGTCACGTTTTTTCCGCCGTCGCAAGTATTGCCGTTTCACCGCCCAGGGCGTCGAGGAGATCGATTACAAGGATCTGGTCACCCTCAAGGAGTACGTCACCGAGAGCGGCAAGATCGTGCCGAGCCGCATCACCGGCACCAAGGCCCGCTACCAGCGCCAGCTGGCCACGGCCATCAAGCGCGCCCGTTTCCTGGCGCTGCTGCCCTACACGGATCAGCACTGAGTCCGTGGAGGCCGGGCACGGCCCGGGGGCCGTTCCCGTGCGCCGGTAATCGCTGAACCGGTCTCCCAGTCATGCGTGCGCTCGCTGCCTACATCATGCGCGGCCGGTTGCAGGCGGCCCTCGTGGCCGTGGCCTGCGCCTTCCTGTCGGTCTTCCTGCCGCCATTGAGCTATGTGGCGGGCGGTGCGATGGCCCTGGTGGCCCTGCGCCACGGCGGGCGGGAAGCCCTGCAGGTGATGGGGCTGGCGCTGCTGGGCGCCGCCGTGCTCGGCTTCGGCCTGCTGGGGGATCCCAGCCGGCTGCTGCTGTTGCAGGGCGGATTCTGGCTGGCGGTGACGGGCCTGGCGCTCCTGCTCCGGCTCACCGTCTCCCTGCCGCTGACGCTGCAGGGCGGAGCGCTGCTGGGGGTTGTCGCCGTGGTGGCCACCTATCTCGCCGTCGGGGATGTGGCCAGCTTCTGGCAATCGGCCCTGGAGGCCGGCTTCGGGCCCCTGCTGGAGTCCGCCGCGGCAGGCCCGGAGGTGCAGGCGCTGCGGGATCTGCTGCTGGCGTGGGCGCCCCGGTTTACCGGGCTGCTGGCCTCGGCGGTCCTGTTCAGCGTCGTGGTCAGCCTGTTGCTGGCGCGCTGGTGGCAGTCGCTCCTGTATAATCCCGGAGAATTCCGGGTGGAATTTCACGGGCTGCGACTGGATCGGCGCTTGGGGCTGGCCCTGGTGCTGTTGCTGGCGGCCGCCGGGTTCGGGGGCGGGCCGCTGGCCGGTTTCGCCGCCGATCTCGCCATGCCGCTGCTGATGGCGTTCGCGCTGGCCGGGATCGGACTGGTGCACGCGCTGGCCGCGCGGGCGCCGAACAGCGGTTTCTGGCTGGTTGGATTTTACGTTCTGCTGGTGGTGCTGCAGCCCCTGGCGCTCCTGGTGGCGCTGGCGGCGGTGGCCGACAGTTGGTTGGATATTCGACGCCGCACCGGCCGTCAGGCCTGACCCGGATGCGTGCTGTCACAGACCGAGGTGTGCAAGATGGAAGTCATTCTGCTGGAAAAGATTCGTAACCTGGGTAACCTGGGTGACAAGGTGAACGTGAAGCCCGGCTACGGCCGCAACTTCCTCATCCCCCAGGGCAAGGCGGTGGTCGCCACCGATGTCAACCTGGCTGCCTTCGAGGAGCGCCGCGCCGAGCTCGAGCGTCAGCAGACCGAAGCCCTGGAGGCCGCCCAGGCGCGCGCCGGGCAGCTCGAAGGCCTCGAGGTGACCATTGCCGCCCGCGCCGGCGACCAGGGCAAGCTGTTCGGCTCCATCGGCACCCGGGACCTGGCCGACGCCATCACCGCCGCCGGTGTCGAGGTGAGCAAGCACGAAGTGCTGCTGCCCGAGGGCGCCCTGCGCCAGACCGGCGAGTTCGAGATCGCGCTGGCCCTGCACAGCGACGTGGAAGCCAGCGTGAAGGTGACCGTGGTCGCCGACTGAGACGGCCGAACGGCACCGCAGGGAACGCGGTGCCGCGGGCGTAACAGTCCGGACGTCCGCCCGCGCCGGGCCAGGGAGGCCCCCCATCGCCCACCCGACGGGAGCCAGTCAAGCCGCCATGCCCGAGAACGTGTACGCCAAGGAGCCAGTGGACGCCGCCACCGAGGCCCTGCGCGTGCCGCCGCACTCCCTCGAGGCGGAGCAGTCGGTCATCGGCGGCCTGATGCTGGACAACCGGGCCTGGGAGCGCATCGCCGACCGGGTGGGTGAAGAGGACTTCTACCGCCAGGACCACCGCCTCATATTCCGCGCCGTGCGCGAGCTGGTGGAGACCGACCGGCCCTGCGACGTCCTCACCCTGTCCGAGACCCTGGAGAGCCGCCGGGAGCTGGATGCGGCGGGGGGGCTCGCCTATCTCGCCGAGCTGGCCAAGAACACCCCCAGCGTGGCCAACATCGGCGCCTACGCCGATATCGTCCGCGAGCGCTCGGTGCTGCGCCAGCTCATCGCGGTGGCCAACCGCATCGCCGATGCCGCCTTCAACCCCAAGGGGCGCGCCAGCGAGGAGCTGCTGGACGTGGCCGAGCAGGAGGTCTTCCGCATCGCCGAGCAGCGCTCGCGCGGCCGCGGCGGACCCCGGGGCATCAAGGAACTGCTCACCAAGGCGGTGGATCGCATCGACCACCTGTTCGAGCTCGACAACCCCATCACCGGCCTTTCCACCGGCTACGCCGATTTCGACGAGCTCACCTCGGGCCTGCAGTCCTCCGACCTGGTGATCGTGGCCGGCCGCCCGTCCATGGGCAAGACCACCTTCGCCATGAACCTGGCCGAGAACGCCGCGCTCAAGGGCGACAAGCCGGTGCTGGTGTTCAGCATGGAGATGCCCGGCGAGCAGCTGGTGATGCGCATGATGTCCTCGCTCGGCCGGATCGACCAGCAGCGGCTGCGCACCGGCAAGCTGGAGGACGAGGACTGGCCGCGCCTGACCTCCGCGGTGAGCCTGCTCTCCGAGGCCAGGATCTTCATTGACGACACCCCGGCCCTCACTCCCACCGAGGTGCGCGCCCGGGCCCGCCGCCTGGCCCGCGAGCACGACGGCCTGGGGCTCATCATGCTCGACTACCTGCAGCTCATGCAGGTGGCCGGCGGCGGCGAGAACCGGGCCACGGAAATCTCCGAGATCTCCCGCTCCCTCAAGGCCCTGGCGAAGGAGCTCCACGTCCCCGTGATCGCCCTCTCGCAGCTCAACCGCAGCCTGGAGCAGCGTCCCAACAAGCGCCCGGTGATGTCGGACCTGCGCGAGTCGGGCGCCATCGAGCAGGACGCCGACGTCATCGTCTTCATCTACCGCGACGAGGTGTACAACGAGGACAGCCCCGACAAGGGCACCGCCGAGATCATCATCGGCAAGCAGCGCAACGGTCCCATCGGCACCGTGCGGCTGGCCTTCCTCGGCCGCTACACCCGCTTCGAGAACTTCACCCCCGACCGCTTCGGCGACGGCGGCTTCGCGGCCTGAGCGAACGCGGCCGCAGCTGCGGACTTCATCCGTAGGGCGGCGATACGGGATCGGTTTACCGGGTGGCCGCCACGATCCGCTCCCGTAATATCCTCGCCTGCCCAGTCACCCCCGCCCGGCGCCTGAATTCCGGCCCCATTGATAATCCTCATTACATCAGTATTTCCGCATGTGCTTGAATGCCGCCCGGCAGCGCGGGGAGTACCCGTGACGCCGCTGTAACCCGCCATTCCAGACGCTGCGGAAGATAATCATGTCCTGTTCCAGAATCATTCCCGGCGGGCTGCTGCTCGCCGGGCTGCTGCTGTGGCTGCCCCTGGCCGCCGCCACCGACGCCGGGTCCGGGATTCCGGCCTCCACCGCCGACCACGGCAAGTTCGAGGTGCTCCAGGGCCCGTTCGAGTCCGGTCCGGAGGTGACCCGGGCCTGCCTGACCTGCCATACCGAGGCGGCCCGGCAGCTGCACCGGACCAAGCACTGGACCTGGGAGTACCAGCACCCCGAAACCGGCCAGGTGCTGGGCAAGAAGCACGAGCCCAACGTCTTCTGCGGCAGCATCCTCTCCAACTACCCGCGCTGCACCAGCTGTCACATCGGCTACGGCTGGGAGGATGCCAGCTTCGACTTCTCCTCCGAGGAGAACGTGGACTGCCTGGCCTGCCACGACACCACCGGGACCTACTCCAAGTTCCCCACCGACGCCGGGCACCCCCTCTACGCGGACCGGATGGTGAAGGGCAAGCTGGTGCAGGCGCCCGACCTGGCGCAGGTGGCCCAGCACGTGGGCATGACCAGCCGCGAGACCTGCGGCGCGTGCCACTTCAGCGGCGGCGGTCACGACGGTGTCAAGCACGGCGACCTGGACAGCTCGCTCATCGAGCCCGACCAGGCGCTCGACGTGCACATGGCCGCCGACGGCCTGGACTTCACCTGCGCCACCTGCCACACCAGCGACCGGCACCAGGTGGACGGCAGCCGTTACCGGATGACCGCGAAGGACGGCCACGGGGTGGACATCCCCGGGCGCGACGACGGCCGCGCCTCGTGCGAATCCTGCCACGGCGACCGGCCCCATGCCGCCGACCACGACAAGCTCAACGATCACACCGACCGGGTCGCCTGCCAGACCTGCCACATCCCCGAGTTCGCCCGCGGCGGCATCGCCACCAAGACCTTCTGGGACTGGTCCACGGCCACCCGGCTGGACGAGAACGGCAAGCCCATCACCCGGCTCGACGAGCACGGCCACGCCGTCTACCTGAGCACCAAGGGCGACTTCAGGTTCGGCGAGAACGTGCAGCCCGAGTACCACTGGTTCAACGGCACGGTGAAGTACACCAGGTTCGGCGACGCCATCGATCCGGACCAGGTGGTATCGGTGAACGACATCGAGGGCAGCGCCGACGATCCCGATTCCCGCATCTGGCCCTTCAAGGTGATGCGCGGCCGCCAGCCCTACGACAAGGTGACCAACACCCTGCTGGTCACCCATGTGTTCGGCAAGGACGACACCGCCCTGTGGACCAACTTCGACTGGTCCAGGGCGCTCGGGGCCGGCATGGCCGAGGCGGTGGCGGTGGGGGAGGTCACGCAGCCCTTCAGCGGCGAGTACGGCTTCGTGGACAACCGGATGTTCTGGCCCATCACCCACATGGTGGCGCCCGCCGGGGAGGCCCTCGGCTGCGCCGAGTGCCACAGCCAGGACGGCCGGCTGGCAAACCTGGAGGGCGTCTACATCCCCGGCCGCGACGCCTTCGGCATCCTCGACACCATCGGCTGGATTGTGGTGGTGCTGACGCTGCTGGGCGCCCTGGCCCACGGTATCGCCCGGTTCCTCGTCAAGCGCAAGCCGCGGGAGGCCTGATCATGACCAAGCTCTATCTCTACGCCCGCTTCGAGCGGTTCTGGCACTGGACCCAGGCCGGTCTCATCATCTGGCTGATGATCACCGGCTTCGAGATCCACGGCGAGTATGAACTGCTCGGCTTCGGCCGCGCGGTGCAGATCCACACCCTGCTGGCCTGGGCCCTGATGGTGCTATGGGTGTTCGCCATCTTCTGGCACCTCACCACCGGCGCCTTCCGGCACTACCTGCCCAGCAACCCGCTGCCCCAGTGCGCCAAGAGCCTGGCGGAGGTGGCCCGCTACTACGCCCTGGGCACCTTCCTGGGCGAGAAGCACCCGTTCCGGAAGTCGGTGGAGGCCAAGCACAACCCGCTGCAGCGCATGGCCTACCTGCTCTTCTTCGCCACCCTGGTGGCGCCCGTCATCTGGGTCTCGGGCCTGGCCTACCTCTTCTACCCGCAGTGGCAGGGGCAGGGCCCCGGCTGGCTGAGCCTCGGCACCGTGGCCATCGTGCACACGGCCGCCGCCTTCGGCATGCTCATCTTCTTCATCGCCCACGTCTACATGGCGACCATGGGCAAGACGGTCTTCTCCCTCATCCGGGGAATGATCACCGGCTACGAGGAGGTGGAGCACTGAGCCCCGTTCACCGTGGCCGGTGCAGCCGTCCCCTTCCGGCCCGAATCCGCGCGATCCATGATCCAGCGCCTGCGCGGGCGGGGAGGGTTGCGGTAAAGTAGCGCTCTTCCCTGGAAGCGAAGAGGCGCGGATGGCGAAGCAGAAGATCAGCTACTGCTGCACGGAGTGCGGCGCCCAGTCCCCGAAGTGGGCCGGCCAGTGCCCGGACTGCGGCGGCTGGAACACTCTGGTGGAGGTAGCCGAGGAGGGGGTGGCCCGCGGTCCCCGCTTCGCCGGCTACGCCGGCGCGCTCTCCGAGGTCAAGCGGCTGGAGGACGTGAGCCTCGAGGCCGAGCCGCGCCTGCCCACCGGCCTGGTGGAGCTCGACCGGGTGCTCGGCGGCGGGCTGGTGGCCGGCTCGGTGGTGCTCATCGGCGGCGACCCCGGCATCGGCAAGTCCACGCTCCTGTCCCAGGCGCTGGCCCACCTGGGCACCGGCCATCCCTGCCTCTACATCACCGGCGAGGAGAGCCTGCAGCAGGTGGCGCTGCGGGTGCGCCGCCTGGGGCTGCCCGATGCGGGCCTGCGGCTGCTGGCCGAAACCCGGGTGGAGCGCATGCTCCAGGTGCTGGAGCAGGAGCGCCCGCAGGTGGCGGTGGTGGACTCCATCCAGACCGTCTACACCGAGCAGTTGAGCTCGGCCCCCGGCTCGGTGGCCCAGGTGCGCGACAGCGCCGCGGGCCTGGTGCGCTTCGCCAAGCAGACCGGCACCGCGCTGTTCCTGGTCGGCCACGTCACCAAGGAGGGGACACTGGCCGGCCCCCGCGTGCTCGAGCACATGGTGGACACGGTGCTCTACTTCGAGGGCGAGCGGGGGGCGCGCTTCCGGGTCATCCGCGCGGTCAAGAACCGTTTCGGCGCGGTCAACGAGCTGGGCGTGTTCGCCATGTCCGACCGCGGGCTGAAGGAGGTGAGCAACCCCTCGGCCATCTTCCTCTCCGGCTTCGAGGCGAGCGTGCCCGGCAGCGTCATCATGGCCACCTGGGAGGGCAGCCGGCCGCTGCTGGTGGAGGTGCAGGCGCTGGTGGACCAGAGTCACCTCGGCAATCCGCGCCGGCTCACCCTCGGCTTCGACCAGAACCGCATCGCCATGCTGCTGGCGGTGCTCCACCGCCACGGCGGCGTGGCCACCTTCGACCAGGACGTGTTCGTGAACATGGTGGGCGGCGTGCGCGTCACCGAGACGGGCGCCGACCTGCCGGTGCTGCTGGCGGTGCTCTCCAGCCTGCGCAACCGGCCCCTGCCGGAGGGGCTGGCGGCCTTCGGGGAGGTGGGGCTGTCGGGCGAGATCCGCCCCGTCCAGGGTGGGCAGGAGCGGCTGCGGGAGGCGGCCAAGCACGGCTTCCGCCGCGTGCTGATGCCGCGGGCCAACGCGCCGAAGCGGGCGCCGCCGGGCGTGGAGGTGGTGGCGGTGCAGCGCCTCGCCGAGGCCATCGATGCCATCGGCTGACCCGGCCGCTGCCGGACACCCGCCAGCGCGATCCCGCGGCAGGCGGCACGGGGGCTGCTAGACTCTCACGGCGGTGTCCCGCATCCCGCCGGCACGACCCCGGGCCGATTCGGCGGCGCCGGGAGCGCTTCACGTTCCCCGGGCCTCCGGGCGGGTAAGCTGGCGCTATCGTGGAGTCGACGGGAGAGGTCTATGGAGCCGGAATCGGCTTTGCCCAGTGGCGAGGCGGCGGGCGGCGAGCACCCGCTGGAGCTCTTCGCCGTGCTCGATGCCCTGGTGGCCGACGGCCTGCTGGCCGCCGACCGGGCCGCCGCGCTGAAGGCGGGGCGGGGGACGCGGGGCAGCGGCGATCGCCATCCCCTGGCCCTCATCGCCGAACGCAACTGGCCGCGCGCCGACGCCCCGGCGCGGGCGCTGGATCTCGAAACCCTGACCGGCTGGCTGGCCCGGCGGGCCGGGCTGCCCCACCAGGTCATCGATCCCCTGAAAGTGGATGTCACCGCCATCACCGGGGTGATGTCCTACGCCTACGCCCGGCGCTGGCGCATCCTGGCCGTGGAGGCGGGGTCCGAGGCGGTGGTGATCGCCACCGCCCAGCCCTGGGTCCGGGCCTGGGAAAACGAGCTCGCCCATGTCCTCGGGCGTCCCATCCGCCGGGTGGTGACGAGTCCCGCAGCCATCGACCGCTACCTGCTGGAGTTCTACACCCTGTCCCGCTCGGTGCGCCGGGCCGAGGACGCCGAGCGCGAGGGACGCGCCGCGGGGGTGCAGAACCTGGAGCAGCTGATGGAGCTGGGCCGGCGCGGCGAGCTCGACGCCAACGACCAGCACGTCATCAACATCGTCGACTGGCTGCTGCAGTACGCCTTCGGCCAGCGCGCCAGCGACATCCACCTGGAGCCGCGGCGGGAGCAGGGCAACGTGCGCTTCCGCATCGACGGGGTGCTGCATACCGTCTACGAGATTCCCGCCCCGGTGCTGGCGGCGGTCACCAGCCGCATCAAGATTCTCGGCCGCATGGACGTGGCCGAGAAGCGCCGTCCCCAGGACGGGCGCATCAAGACCCGCAGCCCCGACGGCGCCGAGGTGGAGCTGCGCCTCTCCTCCCTGCCCACCGCCTTCGGCGAGAAGCTGGTGCTGCGCATCTTCGATCCCGGAACCCTGGTGCAGGACTACCACGAGCTCGGCTTCAGCGGCGAGGAGGAGCGCGCCTGGCGCGGCCTCATCACCCAGCCCCACGGCATCGTCCTGGTGACCGGTCCCACCGGTTCGGGCAAGACCACCACCCTCTACTCCACCCTGAAGGTGCTGGCCCGGCCGGAGGTGAACGTGTGCACGGTGGAGGACCCCATCGAGATGGTGGAGCCGGCCTTCAACCAGATGCAGGTGCACCATGCCATCGGGCTCGATTTCGCCGCCGGTGTGCGCACCCTGCTGCGCCAGGACCCGGACATCATCATGGTGGGCGAGATCCGCGACCGCGAGACCGCCGAGATGGCGGTGCAGGCGGCCCTGACCGGCCACCTGGTCTTCTCCACCCTGCACACCAACGACGCGGTCTCCGCCGTGACCCGGCTGATGGAGATCGGCGTGCCGCCCTACCTCATCAACGCCACCCTGCTCGGCGTGCTGGCCCAGCGCCTGGTGCGCACCCTGTGTCCCCACTGCAAGGAAGCCGTCGCGGTGGACGAGACCGCCTGGCAGAGCCTGGTGAGTCCGTGGAAGGCCGAGCTGCCGGAGCGGATCCACGGGCCGGTGGGGTGCCTGGAGTGCCGCCAGACCGGCTACCTGGGCCGCACCGGGGTCTACGAGCTGCTGCGGGTGACCGAGGGGCTGAAGGCGTTGATCGGGCCGGATTGCGCGCTCAAGGCGCTGCGCCAGCAGGCCCTGCGCGACGGACTGCGCCCGTTGCGCCTGAGCGGCGCGCGCAAGGTGGCCCGGGGCGAGACGACGGTGGAGGAGGTGCTGCGGGTGGCTCCGCCGAGCGTGCTCTGAGGCGGGGGCGGACGGTGCGCGCGGCGCACCCTACAGCAGTGGACTCTGCGTAGGGTGCGTCGCGCGCACCGGTGAAGACCGAACGACGCCCGGCCGCTCAGCCCACCTTGGGCAGCCGCTCCAGGGCGTCGTGGATGGCCTGCTCGGGGTAGTCGTAGTCCTCCAACTCGCCGGCGAAGTACTTGTCGTAGGAGGCCATGTCGAAGTGGCCGTGGCCGGAGAGGGTGAACAGGATGGTCTTCGCCTCGCCGGTCTCCTTGCAGCGCAGCGCCTCGTCCATGGCCGCGCGGATGGCGTGGCAGGACTCGGGGGCGGCCACGATGCCCTCGGCCCGGGCGAAGGTGACGCCGGCCTCGAAGGTGGCGATCTGCGACACCGCCTGCGCCTCCAGGTAGCCCTCCTTGTAGAGCTGGGAGACCAGCGGGGAGTCGCCGTGGTAGCGCAGGCCGCCGGCGTGGATGCCCGGGGGCATGAAGTCGTGGCCCAGGGTGTACATGAGCATCAGCGGGGTGAGCCCCTCGGTGTCGCCGAAGTCGTAGGCGTAGTGGCCGCGGGTCAGGGTCGGGCAGGAGGCGGGCTCCACCGCCACCAGGCGGATATCCTTGCCGGCGGCCTTGTCGGCGAAGAAGGGGAACATCATGCCGCCGACGTTGGAGCCGCCGCCGCAGGGGGCGAAGATGACATCCGGGTACTCGCCCACCTTCTCCAGCTGCTTGCGGGTCTCGAGACCGATGACCGTCTGGTGCAGCAGCACGTGGTTGAGCACCGAGCCCAGGGAGTAGTTGGTGTCGTCGCGCGAGGCCGCCTCCTCCACCGCCTCGGAGATGGCGATGCCGAGCGAGCCCTGGGAGTCCGGGTCCTGGGCCAGGATGTGGCGCCCGGAGTTGGTGAGGTTGGTGGGGCTCGGCAGCACCTCGGCCCCCCAGGTCTGCATCATGGAGCGGCGGAAGGGCTTCTGCTCGTAGCTCACCTTCACCATGTAGACGCGCACGTCGAGCCCGAACTTGTTGCCCACCAGGGCCAGGGAGGAGCCCCACTGGCCGGCGCCGGTCTCGGTGGTCAGGCGCTTGATGCCCTCCTGCTTGTTGTAGTAGGCCTGGGCCACGGCGGTGTTGGGCTTGTGGGATCCGGCCGGGCTGATGCCCTCGTACTTGTAGAAGATCTTCGCCGGGGTCCCGAGCATCTGCTCCAGGCGGTGGGCGCGGAACAGGGGCGAGGGCCGCCACATGGTCAGGAACTGCCGCACCTCGTCCGGGATCGGGATCCAGCGCTCGGCGGAGACCTCCTGCTCGATGAGGGCCATGGGGAAGATGGCGGCCAGCGCGTCGGGGCCGATGGGCTTGCCGTCGGGCCCCAGCGGCGGTGCCGGCGGGTTCGGCATGTCGGCCACCACGTTGTACCAGTGGGTGGGAATCTCGGACTCGTCGAGCAGGATCTTGGTCTGCTGCACTGTGGGTCTCCTTGAAGGACGGGAATTCATAACCGTTCTATTACAGCATCTGTGATACGGAATTGGCAAAGGCCGCAGAGAACGGGTATCAGCCGGAGGCCGGCGCCGGCCCTCCCTGGCGGTGGACGAACCAGGCAACCGCCAGGGGGATGGCCAGCAGCGCCAGGTCCAGGCTCACCACCGCACCCCAGCCGGCCCGGCTCCAGGCCAGGCCGCAGACGCTGATGCCGGTCCAGCCGCCGAGGTAGTAGAACAGCACGTAGAGGGCATTGGCCCGGCCGCGGCTGCCCGACAGGCGCCGGTTCAGCGAACCGGCCGCCGCCGCGTGCATGGCGAAGAACCCGGCGCAGATGCCCACCAGCCCGATCACCACCGTCCACAGGGAGGGCAGCAGGGTCAGGCCGATGGAGCCGCCCAGCACCAGGGTGCCGCCGAGCAGGGTGGCGGCGTTGCCGTAGCGGTTGCTGAGCCGGCCCGCCAGCGGCCCCATGCCGATGCCGACGACGTAGGCCAGGTAGATGAGGGTGATGACCCCGGTGGGCAGCCCGAAGGGCGGGCCCTCGAGGCGGAAGGGCAGGTAGTTGAACAGCGACGAGAAGACGAAGAAGGCGGCGAAGGCCACCGCGTAGATGCGCAGGATCTCCGGGCGCCGCAGCAGGTCCAGGTAGCCGCCGGTGTCGGGCTCGGGCCGGGTGCCGGCCTCCGGGCGCGGCAGGACCCGCAGCGCGAACAGGGTGGCCGCCAGCAGCAGTGCGGCGGCGGTGACGAAGGCCCAGCGCCAGTGGGCGGGCGGGTGCAGCCAGCCGCCGAGCAGGCGCCCGCCCAGCCCGCCGGCCACCGTGGCGGAGATGTAGGCGCCCATCACGACGTTGAGGCGCTCCAGCGGCAGGCTGCGGGAGAGGTGCGCCGCGAGGCTGGTGGTGACCGCGGGGATGAACAGCCCCTGCACGAAGCGGGCGGCCACCAGCAGCCACAGGTTCTCCGTGACCGCGCACACCAGCCCGCTCACGGCCACCAGCACACCGCCGGCGAGAATCAGCCGGCGCACGTCGACCCGGTCGGCCAGCCGCCCGAAGGGCAGGTTGGCCAGCGCGACGCCGAGAATCACCGCCGCCACCGTGAAGGAGACCTCCGTGGGCGAGGCGCCGAACTCCCGCTGCAGCACCGGCAGCACCGGCTGGGTGATGTAGATGTTGGTGAAGGCCGCCGCGACGAGCGCGAACACGGCGAGCTGCAGCCCGCGGGGGGAGACGTTGGACATGTCCGGACGACCTGCTCGGGGAATGGGTGCGGTGGCAACCATTATGCACCAGCCGGCCGCCTCCCGGGATCGCGTCATGCACGGCCCGTTTCACCACGAAGGCACGAAGGACACGAAGAGAAACAACTATCCGCAGATTACGCCGATTACGCAGATTTTTTTTTCGCGCGCAGGGTTCCGCGCCGGGCCCGGACAAGTTCTCGCCCGCCGTGGCAATGGAACAGCCGGTGAGGCCGGGATTCCCGACGGGAAATCCCGGCATTGAAAACCCAATCGGCGTAATCGGCGTAATCGGCGTAATCTGCGGATAAAAAGTCTTTTCGCCTTGCTTCGTGTCCTTCGTGCCTTCGTGGTGAACAGGGTGGTTGGAGGTCGCGCCTCAGACCTTGAGCGGCTTGTACTTGATGCGGTGGGGCTGGTCGGCGTCGGTGCCCAGGCGCCGGTGGCGATCGGCCTCGTAGTCGGCGTAGTTGCCCTCGAACCAGACCGCCCGGCTGTCGCCCTCGAAGGCGAGGATGTGGGTGGCGACGCGGTCGAGGAACCAGCGGTCGTGGGAGATGACCACGGCGCAGCCCGGGAACTCCAGCAGCGCCTCCTCCAGCGCCCGCAGGGTCTCCACGTCGAGATCGTTGGTGGGCTCGTCCAGCAGCAGCACGTTGCCGCCGCTCTGCAGCAGCTTGGCCAGGTGCAGGCGGTTGCGCTCGCCGCCGGAGAGATTGCCCACCTGTTTCTGCTGGTCGGTGCCGCGGAAGTTGAAGCGGCTGAGGTAGGCCCGGGAGTTGAGCTGGAACCTGCCCACGGTGATGAGTTCCTGGCCGCCGGAGACCTCCTCCCAGACCGTCTTGCCGCCGTCCAGCGCATCGCGGCTCTGGTCCACGTAGGCGAGCTGCACGGTGGGTCCCACCCGCAGCTCGCCGCCGTCCGGCTGCTCCTGGCCCACCAGCATCCGGAACAGGGTGGTCTTGCCGGCACCGTTGGGGCCGATGACGCCCACGATCCCGCCCGGGGGGAGGCGGAAGGAGAGGCCGTCGATGAGCAGCCGCTCGCCGAAGCCCTTGGTGAGCCCCTCGGCCTCGATCACCAGGTCGCCCAGGCGCGGCCCCGGCGGAATGTAGAGCTCGTTGGTCTCGTTGCGCTTCTGGTAGTCGGCCGACTGCAGCTCCTCGAAGCGGGCCAGGCGGGCCTTGCTCTTGGCATGGCGCCCCTTGGGGTTGGAGCGTACCCATTCCAGCTCGTGCTTCATGGCCTTGATGCGCGCCGCCTCCTGCTTCTGCTCCTGCTCCAGGCGCTTCTCCTTCTGCTCCAGCCAGGAGGAGTAGTTGCCCTCCCAGGGGATGCCCTGGCCGCGGTCGAGCTCGAGGATCCAGCCGGCCACGTTGTCGAGGAAGTAGCGGTCGTGGGTGATGGCCACCACGGTGCCGGGGAAGTTCTTCAGGAACACCTCCAGCCACGCCACGCTCTCGGCGTCCAGGTGGTTGGTGGGCTCGTCCAGCAGCAGCATGTCGGGCGCCGAGAGCAGCAGCCGGCACAGCGCGACCCGGCGCCGCTCGCCGCCCGAGAGCTTGGTCACGTCGGCGTCCCAGGGCGGCAGGCGCAGCGCATCGGCGGCCACCTCCAGCTGGTGTTCCAGGTTGTGGCCGTCGGCGGCCTGGATGATGTTCTCCAGCCGCGCCTGCTCGGCGGCCAGGGCGTCGAAGTCGGCGTCGGGCTCGGCATAGGCGGCGTAGACCGCGTCGAGCTTCGCCAGCGCCTCCTTCACATGGCCCAGCGCCTCCTCCACATTGCCGCGCACGTCCTTGGCGGGGTCGAGCCGGGGCTCCTGGGGCAGGTAGCCGATGTTGATGCCCGACTGGGGCCGCGCCTCGCCCTGGATGTCGGTATCCACCCCGGCCATGATCCGCAGCAGGGTGGACTTGCCCGAGCCGTTGAGGCCGAGCACGCCGATCTTGGCGCCGGGGAAGAAGGAGAGCGAGATATCCTTCAGGATCCAGCGGTTGTTGGGGGGCACTACCTTGCCCACCCGGTTCATGGTGTAGATGTACTGGGCCATGGTTGGACAGACCTTCGTCGAAGAGTCGGAGAGAGGAAAAATGGCGGCCGGGCCGCCGTGTGCTGCTTCACCCCTGGAGGCAGCACACTAATGAATCGGCGGCGTGAGATCAAACTGCCGGTCGCGCGTCGGGATCCACTTCCGCAGCCACGGATTTTATGCAATCTTGATGAACCATGACCGAACAAGTGTGGAAATTTGAACTACAATCCCGATTGGGCAAGGGGCAACTGATATCTTTCCATCGGCCGTCGTGGCCACGGATTCCCGGGTAAACCTTCTTGAACAAGGAGAAAGCGATGAAGAAAAGCATTGTCCTGAAAATGTCCGCCGTCGCCCTGAGCGTGGGGCTGCTGGCTGGCTGCGCCACCACCGATCAGCTCAAGCAGATGCAGGCCGACATCGACAGCGCCAAGCAGATGGCCTCCCAGGCCCAGAGCACCGCCGATGCCGCCGACAGCAAGGCCGAAGCCGCCATGCAGAAGGCGGATGCCGCCATGCGCGCCGCCGATCAGGCCAATGAGCGTGCCGACCGCATGATGGAGAGGTGCTGCGGCAAGTAAGTCGACGCCCAGGCCATTCCACAACGGCCCGGAGTGCGAGTGCACTCCGGGCCGTTTTTTTGTCCGCTCCGAAATGAGCCCGGGGTTCGGCGCGCGCTGCCGCGGCGCTGTCAGGAGCCGGCGTCACCCGGCGGCAGCAGGGCGGGCTCGATGCCGGTGGCCTCGCGCACCCGCACCCGGGCCGCCATGGCCTCGGCGGCGGTGGCGAAGGGACCGAGCACCAGGCGCTGGAGATCCCGGCCCGGAACCGCCTCCACCCGGGAGGGGATGCGCAGGGCGTTCAGCTCCCCGGTGAGCATCTCCAGGCCGGTCGGATCCCGGAACGCGCCCATGTGCAGGTGCCATTCCTGATCGCGCGGGGTGGCCGCGGACACGATCGCCTGCGGCGCAGGCTCCTGCTTCGGCGCCGCGTCGGCAGGGGCGGGCCATGCGGCCGCCCTGAGCAGCGGCATGCGCGTCAGTTCGCCCGTGACCGGCACCGGCAGCCCGGTGTGCTCCAGCGCGGCGGCCCGGATCCGCTCCCAGTCCGGCTCCAGCCCCCGCTGCTCCGCGGCGCCGATCACCGCGGCCACCAGGGGGGTGGTGTTGAGCCCCCCGGCCTGGTCCTCGTCCAGCGGCGGGTGGGCCTCGACGTAGAGCACCCCGTCGCGCCAGCCGGCCTTGTAGGGCTGGTTGACGATGTTCACGCGCGTCCCGATCGGCACCTGGGCGAACAGCGAGGCGATGTCCTCCGGGTAGAGGCGGATGCAGCCGTGGCTGATGCGCATCCCCACCCCGAAGGGGCGGTTGGTGCCGTGGATGAGGTAGCCGGGCAGGGACAGGCGCATGGCGTAATCGCCCAGCGGGTTGGCCGGGCCGGGCGGCACCACCGCCGGCAGGATGTCGCCGCGGGCCGCGTGCTCGGCGCGGATGGAGGCCGGCGGGGTCCAGCTGGGATGGGCCGTCTTGTCGAGTATGGTGCCCGTGCCGGTGGGCGTGGCCCAGCCCTCGCGGCCGATGCCTATGGGGTGGGTGATGACCTCGTTGCGGCCGCGGGGGTAGTAGTAGAGGCGCATCTCCGCCACGTTGATGACGATTCCCTCGCGGGGGGCGTCGGGGAGGATGTGGCTGGTGGGCAGGGTGATGACCGTGCCCTCGCCCGGCACCCAGGGATCCACGCCGGGGTTGGCGACCGCCACCTCCCGGAAGCCGAGGCCGTGGGCCCGGGCGACGTCGGCGAAGGTGTCCTCGTAGCGGGTGGCGATCTCCAGCGGACGGCCCACCACGCTGTCGCCCTCCGGCGGAAGGGTGAAGGTCTGCGCCGGGGCTAAGGCGGGCAGGAGGACGAGAACGAGCCACGCGGACAGGCGCGCGATGGCGGGGCGCCGCGGGGAGCGCGGCACCCGCAGGTTCAGGCACGGCATGGCGGCGGGTAAGCTCCGGAATCAAGGACGAAAGTGGGCGGATATTGTGTCATAGTCTGAAGCAGGTGGCATCCGGTCGACGGCCCATGTCTGTACGGCAACCTCAACGAGAGAGACCCGCCCCGGAGGCGGAGGTTCAACTCTGTGTCTGGAGCGGACCGGCGCTGACCCGTTACGGATTCGGGGTCGGCCACCCGTTCGGCAACGAGCGCCTGGAGGTGTTCTGGGATGGGCTGCGGGCCGCGGGGCTGGAGGCGCGGGTGCGGGTCTGCGAGCCGGTTCAGGCCGACGACGCCCTGCTGGGGCGCTTCCACGACGGCGGCTACGTGGGCCGGGTGAAGGCCCTGTCCCGGGTCGGCAGCGGTTTCCTCGACTACGGCGATACCCCGGCCTACCCGGGTGTCTACGAGGCGGCCGCCACGGTGGCGGGTTCGGTGGTGGCGGCGGCCGGGGACCTGCTGGAGGGGCGTTGCCGGCGCGCCTTCGTGCCGGTGGCCGGACTGCACCACGCCCGCCGCGACCGGGCCGGCGGCTTCTGCGTGTTCAACGACTGCGCGCTGGCCATCGCCACCCTGCTGGAGGTGCACGGGCTGCGGCGGGTGGCCTACGTGGACATCGACGCCCATCATGGCGACGGCGTCTACTACGGCTTCGAGGACGACCCCCGCGTGATCATCGCCGACTTCCACGAGGACGGCCGCTACCTCTACCCCGGCACCGGCTTCGCCCACGAACGCGGCAGCGGCGCGGCGGTCGGCACCAAGCTCAACATCCCCCTCCCGCCGGGCGCCGGCGACGAGCTGTTCCTGGCCCGCTGGGCGGAGGTGGAGGCGCTGCTCGCGCGCTACCCGCCCGAGTTCATCCTGTTCCAGTGCGGCGCCGACAGCCTCGGCGGCGATCCCCTCACCCATCTCGACCTGACCGTGGCGGCCCACACCCATGCCGCCCGGCGCCTGTGCGCCATCGCCGACGCCCACTGCGGCGGGAGGGTGCTGGCCCTGGGCGGGGGCGGCTACGACCATGCCAACATGGCCCGCGCCTGGACCGCCGTCGTCAGCGCCCTGCTCGAACCCCCGGTGGCGTGAGTGCTCCGCCCCCGGACATGGATTGATTCGCACCACGAAGGCACGAAGGACACGAAGAAAAGAACTATCCGCAGATTACGCCGATTACGCAGATTACGATGTTGATGCGGGATGCCCGGTGGACACTCCCTGCCATACCGGCTGTTCCGTTGCCACTGGGGGCAGGGAGCTGCCCCGGCAGTGAGCAGAGCCGCCCACCCGAAATAAGAAATCTGCGTAATCGGCGTAATCTGCGGATAAAACGTCTTTTCGCCTTTCTTCGTGTCCTTCGTGCCTTCGTGGTGAATCCTTGGTGAATGGCGCCGGGGCGCGGGGGATTTCCCCTGTGAGCCCCGCTGGGGGTACAATATTCCGTTTCCACCGCCAGCCAGCAAAGCAGGTGCCGAATGTTCAAGCGTGACATGTCCATTGCCGGTTTCGACGACGAGCTCGCCCAGGTCATCCGTGACGAGGCGGTCCGCCAGGAAGAGCACATCGAGCTCATCGCCTCCGAGAACTACGCCAGCCCGCGGGTGCTCGAGGCCCAGGGCTCGGTGCTGACCAACAAGTACGCCGAGGGTTATCCCGGCAAGCGCTACTACGGCGGCTGCGAGTACGTGGACAAGGCCGAGGTGATGGCCATCGAGCGGGTCAAGGAGCTGTTCGGCGCCGACTACGCCAACGTCCAGCCCCACTCCGGCTCCCAGGCCAACGCGGCGGTGTACATGGCGCTGCTGGAGCCGGGCGACACGGTGCTCGGAATGAGCCTGGCCCACGGCGGCCACCTCACCCACGGCGCGAAGGTCAACTTTTCCGGCAAGATCTACAAGGCGGTGCAGTACGGCCTGGACGAGTCCACCGGCGAGATCGACTACGCCCAGGTGGAGCGGCTGGCCCGCGAGCACAAGCCGAAGATGATCGTCGCCGGCTTCTCCGCCTACTCCCGGGTGGTGGACTGGCAGCGTTTCCGCGCCATCGCCGACGAGGTGGGCGCCTGGCTGATGGTGGACATGGCCCACGTGGCCGGCCTGGTGGCGGCGGGCGTCTATCCGAGCCCGGTGCAGATCGCCGATGTGACCACCTCCACCACCCACAAGACCCTGCGCGGCCCCCGCGGCGGCATCATTCTCGCCAAGGCCAATCCGGAGGTGGAGAAGAAGCTCAACTCGCTGGTCTTCCCCGGCACCCAGGGCGGCCCGCTGATGCACGTCATCGCCGCCAAGGCGGTGGCCTTCAAGGAGGCGCTCGAGCCGGAGTTCAAGGCCTACCAGCAGCTGGTGGTGGACAACGCCCGGGCGATGGCCGGGGTGTTCATCGAGCGCGGCTTCGAGGTGGTCTCCGGCGGCACCGACAACCACCTGTTCCTGGTGAGCCTGATCGGCCAGGGCCTGACCGGCAAGGATGTGGACGCCTGGCTCGGCGCGTCCAACATCACGGTGAACAAGAACAGCGTGCCCAACGATCCCCAGTCGCCCTTCGTCACCTCGGGCATCCGTGTGGGCACCCCCGCGGTGACCACGCGCGGCTTCGGCACGGCGGAGTGCGTCGAGCTGGCCGGCTGGATGTGCGACGTGATCGACGCCCGCGGCGATGCGGCGGTGGTGGAGCGCGTCAAGGGGCAGGTGCTGGCGCTCTGCCGGCGCTTCCCGGTCTACGAGAAGTAACCAGGAGTGCGGGGCCGCGGGCCCGGGGCGCAGGCCCCGGAATCCGCGGTCCTTGCCCACGGGTCGTTCCCATGCGCTGCCCCTTCTGCTCGGCCCAGGACACCAAGGTCATCGACTCGCGCCTGTCCAACGACGGCGACCAGGTGCGCCGTCGCCGCGAGTGCCTGACCTGCGGCGAGCGCTTCACCACCTACGAGAGCGCGGAGCTGCTCATGCCCCGGGTGGTGAAGCGCGACGGCAGCCGCGTCCCCTTCAACGAGGAGAAGCTGCGCGGAGGCATCCTGCGGGCGCTGGAGAAGCGTCCGGTGGACACCGAGCAGGTGGAGGCGATGATCAATCGCATTCTCCACCGCATCCGCGCCGCCGGCGAGCGCGAGGTGGCCTCCGGCGCCATCGGCGAATGGGTGATGGACGAACTGCGGGAGGCGGACCAGGTGGCCTACGTGCGCTTCGCCTCGGTCTACCGCAGCTTCGAGGACGTGAACGCCTTCCGCGAGGAGATCGAGCGGCTGGAGCGCGCGCCCTCCGCCGAGGCGCGCCGCCAGCAGCTCGACCTGCTCGGCGGCAAGGGGCAGGACAATGATGAGTGAGGGGCGCTTCAGCGCCGCGGACCACGGCTACATGGCCCAGGCGCTGCGCCTGGCCGCGCGCGGGCTCTATACCACCGATCCCAATCCGCGGGTGGGCTGCGTGCTGGTCCGTGACGGCGCGGTGGTGGGGGAGGGCTGGCACGAGCGCGCCGGCGAGCCCCATGCGGAGGTGAACGCCCTGCGCGCGGCGGGCGCCGACGCCCGGGGCGCCACCTGCTACGTGACCCTCGAGCCCTGCGCCCACCACGGGCTGACTCCGCCCTGCGCCGAGGCCCTGGTTTCGGCGGGCGTGGCGCGGGTGGTCGCCGCCATGGAGGATCCCAACCCGGCGGTGGCCGGGCAGGGGCTGGCGCGGCTGCGCGCGGCGGGCATCGCGGTGGAGCACGGCCTGCTGGCGGACCAGGCCGAGGCCCTGAATCCGGGCTTCCTCAAGCGCATGCGCGGCGGGCGTCCCTATGTCCGCTGCAAGCTGGCCATGAGCCTCGACGGCCGCACCGCCATGGCCTCGGGCGAGAGCCAGTGGATAACGGGCCCGGAGGCGCGCCGCGACGTACAGCGGCTGCGGGCGCGCAGCTCGGCCATCCTGACCGGCGCCGGGACGGTGCTCGCCGACGACCCCTCCTTCACGGTGCGCGCCGCGGAGCTGGGCGAGGGCGAGCCGGCGGGCGGGTTGCGCCAGCCCCTGCGGGTGGTGGTCGATCCCCACCTCAGCACGCCGCCGACGGCGCGGATGCTGAGCCTGCCGGGCTCGACGCTCATCCTTACCACCAGCGACGACACGGCGGAGGCCGATGCCCTGCTGGCGGCGGGGGCGGAGGTGGCGCGGCTGCCGGGCACGCCGGACACGGTGGACCTGGATGCCGTGCTGGAACTGCTCGGTCAGCGCGGGATGAACGAGGTGCACCTGGAGACCGGGGCGACGCTGGCCGGCGCCATGCTGCGCGCCGGCCTGGTGGACGAGCTGGTGGTCTACATGGCGCCGCTGCTGCTCGGCGACGGGGCGCGCGGCTTGTTCCACCTGCCGGGACTGGCTAGCATGGCCGACCGGGTCGAGCTGGAGATCGTCGACCTGCGGGCGGTGGGCCGCGACTGGCGCATCAGCGCGCGGGTCGCCACCCGCTCCGCCGCGGCGCAATCCTGACGGGGAGCACGAGACAGATGTTCACAGGCATCATCGAGGCGGTGGGACGCATCGCCGCCATGGAACCGCGGGGGCAGGACTCCCGGGTGCGGGTACAGACCGGCAAGCTCGATCTGGGCGACGTGCGGCTGGGCGACAGCATCGCCGTGAACGGCGTCTGCCTGACCGTGGTGGACCTGCCGGGCGACGGCTTCTGGGCCGATGTCTCCGGCGAGACCCTGGCGCGCACCGCCTTCGCCGACCTGGCGGTGGGGGGGCGGGTGAACCTGGAGAAGGCGCTCACGCCCACCACCCGCCTGGGCGGGCACCTGGTCAGCGGCCACGTGGACGGCGTGGGCCGGATCGTCGAGCGCAGCCCCGCCGGCCGCTCGGTGCGCTTCGTCATCGAAGCCCCCGCCGGGCTGGCGAAGTACATCGCCGAGAAGGGCTCCATCTGCGTCGACGGCATCAGCCTGACCGTCAACGGGGTGGACGGGGCGCGTTTCACCCTCAACATCGTTCCCCACACCCTGGAGGAGACCACCATGGCCGATTTCCAGCCGGGCCGGGCGGTGAACCTCGAGGTGGACATCATCGCCCGCTACCTGGAGCGGCTGCTGCTGGGTGAGCAGGCCGCCGAGAGCGGGGCCGGGGGCATCACAATGGAATTCCTGGCCCAGCACGGGTTCATGAAATAGGCTGCGGCCGGACGGGAGCGGGAGACAGCGGGTCAATGGCGCTGAACAGCATCGAAGAAATCATCGAGGACATCCGGCAGGGCCGGATGGTCATCCTGATGGACGACGAGGATCGCGAGAACGAGGGCGACCTCATCATGGCCGCGGAGAAGGTGTCGCCCGATGACATCAACTTCATGGCCCGCTATGGCCGCGGCCTCATCTGCCTGACCCTGACCCGGGAGCGTTGCGAGCGGCTCAAGCTGCCGCTGATGGTGAGCAACACCGGCGATATCCACTCCACCAACTTCACCGTCTCCATCGAGGCGGCCCGGGGGGTGACCACCGGGATCTCCGCCGCCGATCGCGCCACCACGGTGCAGGCCGCGGTGGCGCCCGGGGCGGGTCCCGACGACATCGTCATGCCCGGCCACATCTTCCCGCTGATGGCCCAGCCCGGCGGGGTGCTGGCCCGCGCCGGCCACACCGAGGCGGGCTGCGATCTCACCCGCATGGCGGGCCTGGAGCCGGCGGCGGTGATCGTGGAGATCCTCAACGAGGACGGTACCATGGCGCGGCGCCCGGACCTGGAGGCGTTCGCCCGCACCCACGGGCTGAAGATCGGCACCGTGGCCGAGCTGATCCAGTACCGGATGCAGAACGAGAAGAGCGTGGAGCGGGTGGGCGAGTGCAACCTGCCCACCGAGTACGGCGAGTTCCGCCTGGTGAGCTACCTGGACGTGGTGGATCAGCAGATGCACCTGGCGCTGGTCTACGGCGAGGTGGATCCGGCGGCGCCGACCCTGGTGCGGGTGCACCTGCGCGATACCCTGACCGACGTGCTCGGCGGGCGGCGCCAGGATGCCCATCGTCCCTTCGCCGAGAGCCTGCGCCGCATCGCCGCGGCCGGCTCCGGCGTGGCGGTGCTGCTCCAGTACCCGGAGCCGCCCCAGGCCATGATCAAGCGCATCCGCAACTATGCCCTGGCCGACCGCGGCGTCAATCTGCCCTCGCCGGAGGAGGACGGCAACCTGCGGGTCATCGGCATCGGCTCGCAGATCCTCGCCGATCTCGGCGTGCACAAGATGCGGGTGCTCGGCACCCAGCGCAAGATGCCCGGCCTCTCCGGCTTCGGCCTCGAGGTGGTCGAGTACGTCTCCTGAAATCAACCGGAGCCACGCAGGGACCGGGACTGGACTGGAAAGATTTTTGTTAACCGCAGATTACGCTGATTGACGCAGATTATTCGCTGCAGGACGAGCCGCCCGTTGACAATCCGGGACTGGTAAACGGCGGTCGACCCTGTACCGGTCGCACGCGACCGGGTCTGCATCCGCCAGTGGCACCATCAACAACCCGCTGTGTTTTTTTAAATCTGCGTAATCTGCGGATAAAAAGTCTTTTCACGACCTACGTGGCTTCGTGGTGAAATAGTCAACTGAGCGAACAATTTACAAGGGGTGGGAAATGGCTGAGATCAAGACCGTGGAAGGTGGGCTGACGGTGAGCGGGGCGCGCTTCGCCATCGTGGTGAGCCGGTTCAACAGCTTCGTCGTCGAGAGCCTGCTGAGCGGCGCCCTGGACGCGCTGCGCCGCCATGGGGCCGAGGATGCCGGTATCGAGGTGGTGCGCGTGCCCGGCGCCTTCGAGATGCCGCTGGTGGCCCAGAAGCTGATGCAGAGCGGCAGGCATGACGCCGTCATCGCCCTCGGCGCGGTCATCCGCGGCGGCACGCCCCACTTCGACTACGTGGCCGGCGAGTGCACCAAGGGCCTGGCCCAGGCCTCCCTCGCCACCGGGGTGCCCGTGGCCTTTGGCGTGCTCACCACCGACACCATCGAGCAGGCCATCGAGCGGGCCGGCACCAAGGCCGGCAACAAGGGCGCCGAGGCGGCCATGACCGCCATCGAGATGGTGAACCTGATGCGCAGCCTGGATGCCTGAGACCATGACCGGGAGCGGCGATCAGCCCCGGGCCCGCAACCGCCAGGCCCAGATAGCCGCGCGACGCCGCGCGCGCCGGATGGCGCTGCAGGCGCTCTACCAGTGGCAGCTCAACCCCCAGGACGCGGTGGAGATCGAGCTCCAGTTCCGGGCCGAGCAGGAGATGGACAAGGTGGACGTGGACTACTTCCACCACCTCCTGCAGGGCGTGGTGGAGGAGCAGGACACCCTGGACGGTTACATCGAGCCCTACCTGGACCGGCCGCTCGCGGAACTGGACCCGGTGGAGCGGGCGATCCTGCGCCTCGGCGCCTACGAACTCGCCCGGCGCCCGGAGGTTCCCTACGTGGTGGCCATCAACGAGGGGGTGGAGCTGGCCAAGACCTTCGGCGCCGAGCAGAGCCACCGCTACGTCAACGGCATCCTCGACAAGCTGGCGGCGCGCCTGCGCGGCGCGGAGGTGCGCGCCCGGGGCGGCTGAACGCCCGGGCGACGGGTCGCACATGGCGCTGTCCGAGTTCGAGCTCATCGCCCGCTACTTCAGCCACGCCGGCGCGCCGCGGGAGGACGTGGCGCTCGGGGTGGGGGACGACTGCGCCCTGCTGCGTCCCCCGGCCGGGCAGCTGCTGGCGCTGACCACCGACACGATGGTGGACGGCGTCCACTTTCCCCACGCGACCCGCCCCGGGGACCTCGGCCACAAGGCCCTGGCGGTCAACCTGAGCGATCTCGCCGCCATGGGCGCCGAGCCCGCCTGGGTGACTCTCGCCCTGACCCTGCCCGCGGCGGACCCGGCATGGCTGGAAGCCTTCGCCGGCGGCTTCGCGGCCCTGGCCCGGGAGCACGGGGTGGCGCTGGTGGGGGGCGACACCACCCGCGGCCCGCTCTCCGTGACGGTCCAGGCCCACGGTTTCGTCCCGCCCGGGCAGGCCCTCACCCGCGGCGGCGCGCGCCCCGGCGATCTCGTCTATGTCACCGGCACCCTCGGTGACGCGGGCCTGGCCCTGCTCGCCCTGCGGGGGGAGATACGGCTCCCCGGCCCGGACCTCGCCGCCGTGCGCGAGCGCCTCGATCGCCCCCGGCCGCGGGTGGGGGCGGGGCTGGCCCTGCGCGGCATCGCCAGCGCCTGCATCGACATCTCCGACGGCCTGGCGGCCGATCTCGGTCACATCCTGGAAGCCTCCGGCGCCGGGGCCACCCTGCACCTGGAGCGGCTGCCCGTCTCCGCCACCCTGGCGGCCCGCCTGGCGGCCGCGGGCGGCTGGAGCCTGCCGCTGAGCGGAGGCGACGATTACGAGCTCTGCTTCACCGTGCCCGCCGCGCGCCAGGGGGAGGCGGAGCGGGCGCTGGCCGCCGCCGGCTGCCCGGCCGACCGGGTGGGCGTGATCGAGGCCGCTCCCGGCCTGCGCTGCGTGACGCCGGAGGGCGACAGCGTGGATGCGGGCCGCGGCGGCTGGCAGCACTTCGGGGGCTGAAGCCATGGCCCGTCTCCCGCCGCCCCCCGCCCGCCAGGTCCTCGGCGATCCCCGCCTGCTGCTGGCCTTCGGCTTCGGCAGCGGGCTGGCGCCATGGGCGCCGGGGACCTTCGGCACGGCGGTGGCGGTGCCTCTCTACCTGCTGATCGCGCCCCTGCCCCTGGCGGCCTATCTGGCGCTGGCCGCGCTGGTCATCCTCGCCGGCCCTTACCTGTGCGGCCATGCCGCCCGCCGTCTCGGCGTCCACGACCACCCGGGCATCGTCTGGGACGAGATCGCCGGCTTCCTGGTCACCATGGCGGCCGCCCCGGCGGGCTGGCCGTGGGTGGTGGCGGGGTTCCTGCTGTTCCGCCTGTTCGACATCTGGAAGCCGTGGCCCATCCACCTCGCCGACCGGTACGTACAGGGCGGCTTCGGCATCATGCTCGACGATCTCATCGCCGGGGCCTACGCCTGGCTTGCGCTGCAGGCCCTGCAGCGCCTGGTCCCGTGGTACGCCTGAAGCCGCGGTGATTCTCACTGCCCGCGCCCGCCACGGCGGGCAGTGGCCTCAGAAGTCGTCGTCGTCGTGCAGCTCGAGCTCGCCCCGCCAGACCGCGATCACCATCACCGCCTCGTTCAGCCACGGGTGGAGCTCGATCTCCAGGTCGGTGAATTCGGTGTCGGCGTCGAGAAAGACCAGTTCGCAGAGGCTGATGTCGTAGACGTCGTCGTGCCAGGTGATGCCGCCCTCGAGGTCGGCCGGGTTGTCCGGTTCCATGCCGGTGTACCAGCGCGCCACGAAGCGGGGGGCGCCCAGGTGCGCCACGTGCCCCTCGTCCACGCTCTGGTACTGATCGAAGGGGGAGTGGCCCACCACCCACAGGGGCGTCTCGAAGGCGCGGTTGCCCTCGCGGGTGACCAGATCGGTGCTGTGCTGGAATTCGTACATTGTGCGTGAGTGCGTGAGTGCGTGAGTGCGTGAATGCGTGAATGCGTGAATGCGTGAATGCGTGAGTGCGTGAGTGCGTGAGTGCGTCGATATGCTCTGACTGAAAACTGATGTCCGTGATACTCGCCTTTGTCCCTTATCCCCTATCCTCACCAACCCACATCCTGAAAATCCGGTGAATCCCGTCCATTCCAGGCTCGACTCAGCCGAAGACGCCGCTCTGGACCAGGAACATGTACAGCCCGGTGCCCGCACCGATGCTGAGCAGGGCGTTGCGGCGCCAGAGGTGGAGGCCCACGACGGCAGCGAGGGCCAGCGCCTCGGGCAGGCCATGGGGCGCCGTGGCCAGGGGGACGTCCTTGAGGCAGTAGAGTAGCAGCAGGGTCATCACCGCCGGCGGGAGCACCCGGCCCAGGTAGAGCAGGGTGGGGTGCTCGGCGCCGCGGGCGAAGAGCAGGAAGGGCAGGGCGCGGGTGAGCAGAGTCGCGCCCGCCATGACCCCGATGACGGCGATCAGGTAGAGCGTGGCGTCCATTGGCGGGTCTTTCCGTGGGCGACGAGGATGGCGGTGGACAGTGCGATGGAGAGCAGCAGCATGTGCTCCTGGCGGAACAGCGCCAGGGCCAGGAGTCCGCATCCCAGCGCCACCAGGAACGGCAGCAGGGCGCGGGTGGCCCGGTACTGCTCCAGCACCAGGACCGCGAACAGGGCGGTGAGGGTGAACTCGAGGCCGGTGGTGTCGAAGGCCACCGCCCGCCCGAGCAGTGCGCCCAGGGTGCAGCCGCTGACCCACCACAGCTGGTTCAGCCCCGTGACCCAGAGGTCGTAGCTCACCCGCGGCACCCCGTCCGGCGGCCGGGTGCCGGTGAGCAGGGAGTAGGTCTCGTCGGTGAGGCCGAAGACGAGATAGAACTTGCGCCAGCCGCCGACGCGGAAGCGGGTCAGCAGCGACAGGCCGAAGAAGAGGTGGCGCGAGTTGAGCAGGAAGGTGGTGACCGCCACCTCCAGCAGGCCGGCATGGGCCGCCAGCAGCCCCACGGCAAGGAACTGGGCGGCCCCGGCGAAGACCAGCAGTCCCATGAGGGTGGCGAAGTACCAGGGGTGGCCGAGGCCGTCGAACAGCAGGCCGAAGGCGATGCCCAGCGGCACGTAGCCGAACAGGACCGGCAGGCTGGCGCGCAGCGCCGCCGCGGCCGGCGAGGAATGGGACACGGGCTTCCCTCCCGGGAGCGGAATGAAGGGGTCACAGGATAGGCGTGGTGCCGGGTCCGGGCAAGACGGTCTTTCACCAAGCGACCTCAACGCCAGGACGCCGGGAGAGCGACAGGCAGGCATTCGACATCCCGACCTCGCCGCCGTTGGGATCGTTGCTGCCTCGCGAGAGGAGCTGCGTGTCCAGGCCGGCGCTGCTGCAGCGCCGGCCTCAGCTCTGGGGCAGGGTCAGGGCGTACTTGGCGATCTTGCGGTCCAGGGCCGGGCGCGAGATGCCGAGGATCTCGCAGGTGTGGCCCTTGTGGCCGCCGGTGTGGTTCAGCACCCGCTGGATGTGCTCCGCCTCCACCTCGTCCAGGCTCTTCAGGGGCGCCTCCGCCGTGGCGGGCGGGGGCGGTTCCTCGCCGGGACCGCTGGGCAGCAGGTCGGGGGTGAGCAGGCCGTCGCGGGCATGGACCATGGCCTGGGTGAGGACGTTCTCCAGCTCCCGCACATTGCCGAGCCAGGGGTAGCGCAGCAGCGCCTGCTCGGCGCCGTCGGTGATGTGCAGGGGCGGCTTGTGGATCTTCTTGGCGGCTTTGGCCATCAGTGCCTGGGCCAGCAGCGGGATGTCCTCGCGCCGCTCGCGCAGCGGTGGCAGGTGGACGGTGACCACGTTGAGGCGGTAGAGGAGATCCTCCCGGAAGCGCTTCTCCCTGACCTCCTGCAGCAGGTCGCGGTTGGTGGCGGCGATGATGCGGGCGTTGGTGGTGAGCTTCTGGTTGCCGCCCACCCGCTCGAAGGTGCCCTCCTGCAGAATCCGCAGGAGCTTGGCCTGCAGGGGCAGGGCCAGCTCGCCGATCTCGTCCAGGAACAGGGTTCCGTCCCGGGCCAGCTCGAACTTGCCCACCTTGCGCTCCACGGCCCCGGTGAAGGCGCCCTTCTCGTGGCCGAACAGCTCGCTCTCCAGCAGGGTCTCCACGATGGCCGCGCAGTTGACCGCCACGAACGGCCCGCTGAGCCCGCTGTGGGCGTGGATGAGGCGCGCCACCACCTCCTTGCCGGTGCCGCTCTCGCCGGTGATGAGGACGTTGGCGTGGCTGGCGGCGGTGAGCGCGATCTCCTTGCTCACCTTCAGCATCGCCTCGCCGCGGCCGATGAAGTCGCTGGTGGTGCGCGGGTGGGCCGGCTCCTCCTGCAGCACCCGCAGCTCGCGCCGGAGCCGCCGGGACTCCAGCGCCCGGCCCATGACCAGCTCCAGCTCCTGGGTCTTCACCGGCTTGTGGACGAAGTCGAGCGCGCCCTCCTTGATGGCCTCGATGGCGAGATCCAGGTCGTGCAGCCCGGTCATCATGATGACCGGCAGTTCCGGGTCCTCGGCGCGTAGGCGCCGCAGCAGCTCGATCCCGCGCCCGTCCGGCAGGTGCTGGTCGAGCAGCACCAGGTCCACGGCGTGGGAGGCGAGGTGCGCCTCGGCCCCGGCGCAGGTGGAGGCGATGGCGGTGCCGTAGCCCTGCTCCTCGAAGTGCAGGGCCAGCAGTTCCGCCAGGGCCGCGTCATCCTCGACGATCAGCAGCTGCGTGCGCATTGTGTCTCCAACCTGTCCGGATGCCTGATTGTCGCCATTCAGGCACAGGGTACACAGAAAGCGGGCAAAGGCCGACAAAGCGCGGGTGCCCGCGCCGGCCCGATGGCTTTTTCGTAGACCCGGTCCAGCGGCGGAACCTTTCCCGCGCCATTACTCCCACAGGTCCACCGATTCGCCCCGTTCGCGCATCGCCTCGGTGCGCCCCTGCAGGTAGCGCTGGAAGCTGGGCTGCTCCCGGTAGGCGCCGTCCGCCACGTAGCGCAGGCCGTTGACCAGGTGGAAGGGGCGCAGGTAGGCCTCGTTGCGGAATACCTCGCGGCCCGACACGTCGAAGAACACCAGCGTGGGCGCGTACTGGATCCCGAGGCGGTCGGCCCACTGCCGCGCGGTGGTGCGCTCCCCCGCGGGCGTCATCACCGGCGTGTCGCTCCACATGTCCAGCTGCACCACCTGGAAACGCTCCAGGGCCGCTCGCACCTCGGGCCGGGTGAAGGCCTCCGTGTGCAACTCGTCGCAGGCGGGGCAGGCCCGCTGCTCGAACAGCACGGCCAGCGGCCGGTCGGCCGCGGCGTGGCTGCGGTCGAGCTGGTGCGGGGGCGGGCTGAAGAAGGGCTGCGGGTGCAGCTCGCCGCTGGCGGGCGCCGGCGCCCGCTCCGCCAGGAAGGTGCGGAAGCTGGCGGGCTTGCCGCCGCCGGGGGCGGCGTAGTCCAGTGCCACCGCGTACTTGTGGGGCGGGAAGTAGCCGTTGATGCGCAGCGCCACCGCGCCGTTCTCGTCCAGGAACAGCAGGGTGGGGGTGAACTGGACCCCCAGCCCGGCGCTGAAGGTCTTTTCCGTCACGCTCCGGCCGCCGAGATCGGTCACCTCCCGGTCCCCCCAGATGTTGATGGCGATGACGTCGAAGTTGGCGCGGGTCCGCTCCGCCAGGGCCTTCTGCCCCAGGTTGTCCTGCAGCAGCCGGGCGCAGTAGGGGCAGCCGTCCTGGTAGAAGTAGAGCAGCACGCGGCGTCCCTCGGCGCCGGCCTCGGCCACGTCCTCGCGCAGGTCGAGGAACGAGGACTTGAACCAGGCCGGCTGGCTGTGGAAGCCTGGGTTGACCAGTCCCTCGCCAAGGCCCTCGTCCTCCGCGGCGTCGGCCGGGCCGGCCGGGTGGCCCGCGAGCAGGGCCGCGAACAGTGCCGGCGCGAGGGCACCCGCGCCGATCCGGGACAGAAACATGGCCTTTCCTCCTGTCTGGCACGGGGTCGAGGCCCCGGCATGGTCGTCGTTCCGCGATCTGCGCCGCGGTCACACTATCAGGCGGCGTCGAGGCAGTCGTCGAGGTAATCGCTGCGGTTGCGGACCGTGGCGAGATAGAGCTTCTCGAACTCCGGCACCACCGAGTCGCGCACCTCGGGCAGGGCGAGCAGGGCGTCGCTCCAGGCCGCCACCCGGGGCAGGGTTTCCCGGTCATAGGTGCTGACGAAGCGGTTGAGCATCTCCAGGCGCATGAACAGGGGGGCGAAGGCGGTATCCACCAGGGCCAGCGAATCGCCGTTGAAGAAGGGGCCGTCGCCGAGCACCTGCTCCAGCCGCGCCAGCTTGGCCTCCAGGGCCGCGCGGTGGGCCCGGAACTTCGCCTCCTCGGGTGCCGAGGTGATCTGCATGTGATCCCCCCAGCAGTCGGAAGCGAACTCGATCCAGGCCCGGTTGATGGCCCGCCGCACCGGATCCTCGGGGTGCATCCGTCCCGGCGTGACCTCGTCGATGAACTCGTTGATGACCGCGGACTCGAAGATGGCATGGCGGTTGTCGACCCGCAGCACCGGGACCTTGCCCAGGGGCGAGATTTCGCTGAACCAGGCCGGCGGGCTGTTGAGGTCGATATAGGTGATGGTGTGGGGCACCTGCTTGTGCAGCAGGGTGATGACCGAGCGCTGCACGAATGGGCAGAGCTTGAAACTGATGAGCTCGAGTTCCACGATATCTCCTCGCGAAGCAGTCAGAATGATGGCTACCCATGGTAGGTTCAGCGCTCCGGGCGGGCAACCCGGCAGCCGGCCGGGTCATGTGACAGGAGACGCAGCAGGATGGAATTTTACGCCGATGTACCGGTGACGGCCTCCGCGGAGGCCATCCAGGCCCGGGTGGTCATCCCCGCCCTGCCGCGGCTGTGCGCCTCGGTGGACACGGTGATCGAGCATGCCGGGGAGCGGGGCCGCATCTACTGCCTGTGGGGCGAGTTCACGGTGGAGCGCCAGCTGATCCGCCAGGGGGTGCGCTTCGCCCTGCCCGGCTGCCCCAACGCCCTGGCCTGGACGATTACCGGGGAGGAGGGTGGGGTGCGGGTCCACTGCACCATCAACCGTCCACGGCACGAGCCCGACTTCATCGAGTCCATCGAGGCCTTCGTGGCCGACTGGGCGGCGGGGCTGGGTGCGGCGCTGGCGCCGGACGGGGCGGTGGCATGATGCGCGGCGCCGTTCTCGCCGGCGCGCTGCTCGCGGCCGGATCCGCCGGCGCCGGCGAGGTGACGGTGGAGGCGGTGGAACTGGTGCCCGGCAGCGGCGGCTGGACCGCCCACGTGACCCTCCGCCATGCCGATGCGGGCTGGGACCACTACGCCGACGCCTGGCGCCTGGTGGGCGAGGACGGCGCGGTCATCGGCACCCGCACCCTCTACCATCCCCATGTGGACGAGCAGCCCTTCACCCGCAGCCTGGATGGACTGCGGATTCCGCCGGACGCCAGGGCCGTGACCGTGCAGGGCCACGACAAGGTCCATGGCTGGGGGGCGCCGCTGCCCATCGACCTGACCCGGGACACGGGCCCGGGCTGGCGCATCCGGCGCTGAGTCCGTGAACGGTCATCCGCGGCTGTGGGGTGTGCTGGCGCTGCTCGCCGGTGTCTGCGGCACGGCCGCGGCCGTGGATCAGATTTCGGTGCAGGGGCTGTTCCAGGGCATGGCGGTGGTGCGCATCGACGGCACCGACCGGCTCCTGCGCGCCGGACAGCGCAGCCCCGAGGGGGTGCGGCTGGTGAGCGCCGACAGCGAGCGGGCGGTGCTGGAGGTGGAGGGGCGGACGCTGACCCTCGGGCTCGGCAGCGACGTGAGCACGGCCCTGGCCACGCCCGAGACCAGCACGGCGCGGATACCGCGCGACGCCAGCGGCCTCTACCGCACCATCGGCAGCATCAACGGCCAGACGGTGCGCTTCCTGGTGGACACCGGCGCCACCCGCGTCTCCCTCAACGCCGCCGAGGCGCGCCGCCTGGGCATCGACTACCGGGTGGTGGGCGTGCCGGCGGGGGTGGTCACGGCCTCGGGCTACGAGGCGGCCTGGCGCGTGCGCCTCGACCGGGTGCGGGTGGGCGGGGTGGAGCTGCGCGGGGTGGAGGCGGTGGTCCTGGACGGGCCGCTGCCCGCCGAGACGCTGCTGGGCATGTCCTTCCTGCAGCGCCTGGAGTTGCAGGACCAGGGCAACATGCTGGTCATCACCCAGCGCCACTGACCCGCCCGGCGGGGCGGGCGGGGGCAGCGGTCAGCCCTGCGCGGCCCGCTCCTTGTCCATGCTGATGAGGGCGTAGGCGGAGTGGTTGTGGATGGACTCGAAGTTCTCCGATTCCACCACGTAGGCGCTGATGCGCTCGTCGGCGTTCAGCCGCGCGGCCACGTCGCGCACCATGTCCTCCACGAACTTGGGATTGTCGTAGGCCCGCTCGGTCACGTGCTTCTCGTCGGGTCGCTTGAGCAGCCCGTAGAGCTCGCAGGAGGCCTCCTGCTCCACCAGGTCGATGATGTCCTCGATCCAGATGAAGCCGCGCGTGCGGGCGGCGACGGTGACGTGGGAGCGCTGGTTGTGGGCCCCGTAGTCGGAAATCTTCTTCGAGCAGGGGCAGAGGCTGGTGACCGGGACCACCACCTTGAGATCCATGGAGATCTCGCCGTTGTGCGCCTCGCCGATGAAGCTCACCTCGTAGTCCATCAGGCTCTGCACCCCGGAAATCGGCGCCTTCTTGTTGACGAAGTAGGGGAAGGTCATCTCGATGTGTCCCGACTCGGCCTCCAGGCGCTGGGTGACCTCCACCAGCATCTCCTTGAAGGAGTCCACCGTGATCTCGCGCTCGTGCAGGTTCAGGATCTCCACGAACCGCGACATGTGCGTGCCCTTGAAGTTGTGGGGCAGGTTCACGTACATGTTGAACATGGCCACGGTGTGCTGCTCGCCGCCGTCGCGATCGGCGACGCGGATGGGGTGGCGGATATCCTTGATGCCCACCTTGTCGATGGCGATGCGCCGGGTGTCCTGGCTGCTCTGCACGTCGGCAATGGACTTCTCGGGTCGGTTCATGGTGCAGGATCCTCTGTATGGCGAGCGCCGGCAGCCGCCGTTTTCCCCGGGGGGACGGCGGGCACCCGCAGGCGCTTGTTGTTGAGCCTCTTCCGCAGCCGGCCACGGGGCCGGTCCACGCGCTCCTCCGCGTTCCCGTGGCTGCGGTCGAAGGGCTCGCTGGCGTTCAGGCGGGGATGAATCGGCCGACCGCCCGGCCGGCGCCGCGCCGCCCGCTCCCCGCCACTCCCGTGGCGGGGAGCGGGCGCGGTCGGGACCGTCGGGGCGGGGCGCGCACTCATGCCGTTAAAACCTGAGTAATTAACTACGACTTTACGGCGGTGGCCGCGATTTGACAATCGGTGGCGGCCGAAAAGTCCCGTACCGAGCACTCGATGCCGGCGGCGTCCAGGCCCACCTCGGCAAGCAGCTCATCCCGCCCCCCGTGCTCGAGGAACCGGTCCGGCAGCCCCAGGTTCAGCACCCGGCAGGCGAGCCCGGCGGCGGCCAGGAGCTCGTTGACGCCGCTGCCGGCGCCGCCGGCGACGGCGTTGTCCTCCACCGTCACCAGCAGCGCGTGGGTGGCGGCCAGCTCGAGGACGAGGTCCGCGTCCAGCGGCTTGACGAAGCGCATGTTCACCACCGTGGCATCGAGCGCCGCACCGGCCGCCTCCGCCGGCGTCACCATGGCCCCGAAGGCGAGCAGGGCCACGCCGCGGCCCCGGCGCCGGACCTCGGCCCGGCCCACGGGCAGCGCGGTCATGGCCTCCTCCGGCGTCACGCCGGGCCCGGTGCCGCGGGGATAGCGCACGGCGGCGGGGCCGTCGAGGGTGGTGCCGGTGTAGAGCATCTGCCGGCACTCGTTCTCGTCCGCGGGCGCCATCACCACCAGGTTGGGGATGCAGCGCAGGTAGGAGAGGTCGAAGCTGCCGGCGTGGGTGGGGCCGTCGGGCCCGACGATGCCGCCCCGGTCGATGGCGAACAGCACGGGCAGGTTCTGGATCGCCACGTCATGGATCAGCTGGTCGTAGGCCCGCTGCAGGAAGGTGGAGTAGATGGCCACCACCGGCCGCAGCCCGTCGCAGGCCATGCCCGCGGCGAGGGTCACGGCGTGCTGCTCGGCGATGCCCACGTCGAAGTAGCGGGTGGGGAACTCCTCGGAGAAGCGCACCATGCCCGAGCCCTCGCGCATGGCCGGGGTGATGCCGACGACATGGGGGTTCCGGCGCGCCATGTCGCAGAGCCAGTCGCCGAAGATCCCGGAGTAGGTGGGGCCGGTGACCTTGCCCGGCTCCAGCTTGCCCGTGGCCACGTCGAAACGGCCCACGCCGTGGTAGGTGCAGGGATCGCCCTCGGCCGGCGCGTAGCCCTTGCCCTTGCGCGTGACCACGTGCAGGAACTGCGGGCCGCCCAGCTTGCGCAGGTTGCGCAGGGTGTGCACCAGGGTGGGCAGGTCGTGGCCGTCCACGGGGCCGATGTAGTTGAATCCCAGCTCCTCGAACAGGGTGCCGGGCACCACCATGCCCTTCATGTGCTCCTCGGCGCGGCGCGCCAGCTCCCACACCGAGGGCATCGAGCTCAGCACCTTCTTGCTGCCCTCGCGCATGGTGGAGTAGAGCCGGCCGGAGAGCATCTTGGCCAGGTAGTTCGACAGTCCGCCCACGTTCTTGGAGATGGACATGTCGTTGTCGTTGAGGATCACCAGCAGGTCGGCGTCGAGCACCCCGGCGTGGTTGAGGGCCTCGAAGGCCATCCCCGCCGTCATGGCGCCGTCGCCGATGACCGCCATCACCTTGCGGTTCCTGCCCTCGATGCCGGCGGCCACGGCCATGCCCAGGGCGGCGCTGATGGAGGTGCTGGAGTGACCCACGCCGAAGGTGTCGTAGGGGCTTTCGCCGCGCTTCGGAAAACCCGCCAGGCCCCCCTTGCGGCGCAGGGTGGCCATCGCCCCGCGGCGGCCGGTGAGAATCTTGTGGGCGTAGGCCTGGTGGCCCACGTCCCAGACCAGGCGATCCTCGGGGGTGTTGAAGACGTAGTGCAGGGCGAGGGTCAGCTCGATGGTGCCGAGGCTCGCGGCCAGGTGGCCCCCGGTCCGCCCCACCGACTCCAGGATGTAGGCGCGCAGCTCCGCGGCCAGGACGGGCAGCCGGGATTCCGGCAGCTCGCGCAGCTGGGCGGGCAGGTCGACCTGGTGCAGCAGGGGATAATCGGAAGTCGGCATCAGCGGCGATACAGCTCAAACGGATCGGGAAACAAAAAATGATCGCCTTTCGCGGCGCGTCATGCAAGCGGAAAAACCATTGGCGGTATTCGAACCGGCGGCATTCCTCAGGTATATCAACGGTGTGGCGCGGCCGGCCAGGACTCCGGCCCTCAGTGGACCCGCTCGATGACATAGCGGGCCAGCGCCCGCAGCTGGTCGGCGCGGGCGTCGAACTCCTCCAGCGCCCCGATGGCCAGGGCGCACTGCTCCCGCGCCCGCTCGCGGGCCGGTTCCAGCCCCAGCAGGGCCGGGTAGGTGGGCTTGTTGAGCGCCATGTCGGCGCCCTGGGTCTTGCCCAGGGTGGCGGTATCGCTCTCCACGTCGAGCACGTCGTCCTGGATCTGGAAGGCCAGGCCGATGGCGGCGGCGTAGCGGTCGAGGGCCTCCAGCGCGGCGTCGTCCGCCCCCCCGGCCAGGCCGCCGAGAGCCACCGCGGCACGGATGAGCGCCCCGGTCTTGAGCCGGTGCATCCGCTCGAGCTCCGCCAGTCCGATTTCCCGTCCCACCGCCTCCAGGTCGATGGCCTGGCCCCCGGCCATGCCCGCCATCCCGGCGGCCGTGGCGAGCCGGGCGATGAGGGCGATGCGGATCTCCGGGGAGACCGTCAGGCCGGGATCCCGGGCCAGGATCTCGAAGGCCAGGGTCTGCAGCGCATCGCCGGCCAGGAGCGCGGTGGCCTCGCCGAAGGCCACGTGGCAGGTGGGTTTGCCCCGCCGCAGGGCGTCGTTGTCCATGGCCGGCAGGTCGTCGTGGACCAGGGAGTAGGCATGGATGAGCTCCACCGCGCAGGCCGGGCCGTCCAGGGTCCCGATCCGTCCGCCGGCGGCCTCGCCCGCGGCGTAGACCAGGAACGGGCGCACCCGCTTGCCGCCGTCCAGCACCGCGTAGCGCATGGCCTGCTGCAGCGCCGCGCTGGTCGCCGAGGTGGCGGGCAGCCAGCGCGCGAGGGCCGCGTCCACCCGTTGCCGGCAGGTCTCCATGAAGACCTGCAGCGGAACGGGGTCAGTCTTGCTCGGAGCCGGCATCGAAAGGCTGGGGTTCGGTGGCATCCCGGGCCAGCAGGATTTCCACCCGCTGTTCGGCCTCGCTGAGCGCCTGCTGGCAGGCGCGGGTGAGCTCCACGCCGCGCTGGAAGGCGGCCAGGGAGTCCTCCAGGCTGAGATCGCCCTGCTCCATGCGCTGGACCAGGCTCTCCAACTCGGCAAGGGACTGTTCGAAATCGAATGCTGTGCTTTTCTTGCGGGCCACGGACAGGTTTGACAGATGGTGAGAAGGGTCAAAACTTACCCGACCGGGCCGTTCACGGTCAATCGCAATGGTCATGGACGGGCCGGGGCGGGGCGTTGCCGTGGTTTCCGGGCGGGGGTTGTTGACACGGGTGGGGTTGGTGGTTAACTTGGCAGGGGAATTTAGACTAGGTCTAAATCAAACCTGAACTAAACTAAGGTTATTTGCGAACAGTCACATCATCCAGATGAGGAGGTATCCATGGAACTGAAAGGCAGCAAGACCGAGCAGAGCCTGAAGGAAGCATTCGCGGGCGAGTCCCAGGCCAACCGGCGTTACCTCTATTTCGCCGCCAAGGCCGACGTGGAGGGCTACAACGACGTGGCCGCCGTGTTCCGCTCCACCGCCGAAGGTGAGACCGGCCATGCCCACGGCCACCTGGAGTACCTCGAGGCCAGCGGCGATCCCGCCACCGGCCTGCCCATCGGCGCCACGGGCGACAACCTGAAGGCCGCCATCGCCGGCGAGACCCACGAGTACACCGACATGTACCCGGGCATGGCCAAGACCGCCCGCGACGAGGGTTTCGACGAGATCGCCGACTGGTTCGAGACCCTGGCCAAGGCCGAGCGGTCTCACGCCAACCGCTTCCAGAAGGCCCTCGACGAAATGCAGGGCTGAGTTCCGGCCGCGCCGCTCCCCCCCGGCGGGGGGCGGCGCCACCGGCCCGGAAGGCCCCCCGATGGAGCGCCGGCCGGGAACGCCCGGCCCCTGTCCATAACAACACTGCACGAGCAGGGAGATACGCCATGTCCGCACCCACCGGTGGCCCGCGTGAAGGCAGCCTGGAAGCGCCCCAGCGCCATCCCCTGGACTGGAACAACCCCGATTTCTACAACGAGGAGAGCCTGTTCAAGGAGCTTGAGCGGGTCTTCGACATCTGCCACGGCTGCCGCCGCTGCTTCAACCTCTGCCAGTCCTTCCCCACCCTGTTCGACGCCATCGACGAGTCCGACACCATGGAGCTCGACGGCGTGGCGAAGCCGGTCTACTGGCAGGTGGTGGATCACTGCTACCTCTGCGACATGTGCTTCATGACCAAGTGCCCCTACGTGCCGCCGCACGAGTGGAACCTGGACTTCCCCCACCTGATGCTGCGCGCCAAGGCGGTGAAGTACCGCAAGGGCGACGTGAAGATGCGCGACCGCATCCTCACCTCCACCGACACCGTCGGCAGCCTGGCCGGCATCCCGGTGGTCTCCGGGGTGGTCAACGCCGCCAACCGCATGAAGCCCTTCCGCCAGGTGCTGGACAAGGTGCTGGGCGTGCACCCGGATGCGCTGCTGCCGGAGTACCACAGCAACAGCCTGAGCAAGCGCCTCAAGGGGCACAGCTCCAGTGTCAGCGCCGAGCCCGCCGGCACCACCCGGGGCCGGGTGGCCCTGTTCGGCACCTGCTACGGCGAGCACAACGAGCCGCACCTGGGCGAGGACCTGGTGGCGGTGTTCGAGCACAACGGCATTCCGGTGAGCCTGGCCGGGGACACCCGCTGCTGCGGCATGCCCAAGCTGGAGCTGGGGGATCTCGAGGCGGTGAACAAGGCGAAGGAGTACAACATCCCCCGTCTCGCCCGGCTGGTGGACGAGGGCTGGGACATCGTGGCGCCGGTGCCCTCCTGCGTGCTCATGTTCAAGCAGGAGCTGCCGCTGATGTACCCGGACGACGAGGCGGTGGCGAAGGTGCGCGACGCCATCTTCGATCCCTTCGAGTACCTCGCCCTGCGCCACAAGCACGGCAAGCTCAACACCGAGTTCAGGAATCCGCTGGGCAAGGTGGCCTGGCAGGTCTCCTGCCACCTGCGGGTGCAGAACATCGGCCAGCGTACCCGCGAAATCCTGTCCCTGGTGCCGGACACCCAGGTGCAGGCCATCGAGCGCTGCTCCGGCCATGACGGCACCTACACCGTGAAGAGCGAGTTCCACGCCGACGCCATGAAGATCTGCAAGCCGGTGGTGAACCGGGTCAGGCAGTTCGAGGCCGATCACTATGGCAGCGACTGCCCCATGGCCGGGCGCCACATCCAGAGCGGCCTGGCCGACGGCACCCAGTCCGAGCATCCGCTCACCCTGCTGCGCCAGGCCTACGGCATCTGAAACCGAGCCAACACACGAGTGCGGCGGGGGGCTGCGGCCCCCCGCCTGCCGGAAGGAGACCCCATGTCGAAGAAACTGAGCCGCGAGGAGCTGATGAGCCTCGAGCGCTACGCCGCGGAGCGTAACGACTTCCGGGCGCGGGTGATGGCCCACAAGAAGGATCGCAAGGTCCACCTCGGGCCCAATGCCACCCTCTACTTCGAGGACACGCTCACCATGCAGTACCAGGTCCAGGAGATGTTGCGGGCCGAGCGGATCTTCGAGGCCGCGGGCATCCAGGAGGAGCTGGACGCCTACAATCCGCTGATCCCCGACGGCGACAACTGGAAGGCCACCTTCATGCTCGAATACGACGACGTGGAGGAGCGCAAGGCGGCCCTGGAGCGGCTCATCGGAGTGGAGGACCGGGTGTGGATGCGGGTGGACGACCACGACCCGGTCTACGCCATCGCCGACGAGGACCTGGAGCGGGAGACCGAGGAGAAGACCTCCAGCGTCCACTTCCTGCGCTTCCAGCTCACCCCGGAGATGGTCGCCGACGCCCGGGCCGGCGCCCCCATCGCCGCCGGCATCGACTTCGAGGGGTTCAACCACCTGCAGGATCCCCTGCCCGAGGCCACCCGCGCCTCCCTGGTCGCCGATCTCGACTGAGGGCGCGGGAAGGGGAAGGCGGGTTCCCCCGGACGCCGGGTCGCGGATATGGTCTTGCCGGGCCCGGGGGCGTTAAGATGGCGGGCCACGGCAGTCCTCAACCGGAGTGAGCCCATGAGACGTACCCTGGCGGTCCTGGCGGCCGTCCTGATCGCCGGCCCGGCCCTCGCGGCCAAGCCCTTCGAGGATGAGCCCCACCGCATCCAGCGCGAGATCGAGGAGCCCGAGCCCTGGAAGGAGGGCAGCTACCAGCTGCCGCCCTATCCGGAGGAGAAGAACCTGGCGGAGGTCGACGTGGCCCCGCCGGGGACCCCCTTCACCTTCGCCATCGATCGCGAGAACCTCAACGTGGGCGCGGACAACGTGGTCCGCTACACCATCGTCATCACCTCCCGCACGGGGGCGAGCAACGTCCTGTTCGAGGGCATCCAGTGCGCCTCGCCGCTCTACGTGACCTACGCCTACGGCGATGGCGCCGGCGGCTTCCGCGAGGCGTCGGCGCCTGAATGGCGGGTCATCTCCGGCCAGGGCACCGAGTCCTACCGCAAGTTCCTGCGCGAGGACTACTTCTGCGATGTCACCAATACCAACCTGACCCTCGACCAGATCCGGCAGCGGTTCAAGTACCCGGTGCGCGATTCCGGACCGGATCGGCTCCCGGCCTGGTTCCAGGGGCGGTGAGACGGTTGTTCCAGGTGTCCGAACAGACGAAGGCCCGGTCAGACCGGGCCTTCGTCGTGCAGGGGGTGATGCGGGCCGAACCCTATTCGCTGCCGCTCGGCTCCACCGTTCCCACGGGCATCACCTGGGCCATCCGGCCGGCGCACCAGCCGACATAGCCGTCCCGGTCCTTCGCGGCGGTTCCGTTCGCGGCGGCGAACTCCGCGCAACGGGTCTGGTAGAAGGCCACCAGGCGCGGATCCCGCTGATCGCGCGCACCGGAGGGGTACTCGACGGGGATCTGCGCGGCCAGGGCCGCCGAGCAGCCGGCCACGGTCAGCGCGGCCAACACGAAACGTTTCATCAGGGCAATCCTCCACAGTGGATGCGGTCCAGGTCTGGGCCTGGTTCAGGGCTGGTCAACGACCTGAAATTAAACGCCAAATCACTGGAATGGAAAGCGAAATCTCGTATTGCTGATGAGCACCAACGGTCATGGAGCCGGCGGGTGGGAGTTGACCGCCAGCACCGCCCATGGTTTGCTTCCGGCAGATCCGACGGGGCCGGATTTTTCCCGCTCCGTCATCCACTTGGTGGGGCACACGGGCGGGCGACGATGAGCTGGACGACAATCATGCGCATGGGGCTGGCGGTGGGCATGCTCATGCTCGCCGGCTGCGGCACCGCCCCCAAGGCGCCGGGGCCGGGCGAGGCGCTGCTGGGGCGGATCGAAAGCTCCCACGGGCCCGAGGCGCGGCAGCGGGTGGAGGCCTGGCGCGACCTGGTGGAGCGGGAACAGTCGGTCGCGGAGGGCGAGAAGCTGCGTTCGGTGAACGCCTTCATCAACCGCCTGGTCTTCGTCGACGACGCTGTGCACTGGGGGCGCGAGGACTACTGGGCCACCCCGCTGGAGACCCTGGTGAGCAACGGGGGCGACTGCGAGGACTTCACCATCGCCAAGTACTACACCCTGCGCAGCCTGCGGGTGCCGGAGTCGCGCATGCGGCTCACCTACGTCAAGTCCCTCACCCTGCAGCAGCCGCACATGGTGCTGGCCTACTACCGCGAGCCGGAGGCCGAGCCGCTGATCCTGGACAACCTGGTCAAGGAGATCCTGCCCGCTTCCAGTCGCCTCGATCTGGTGCCCGTCTACAGCTTCAACACCGAGGGGCTGTGGCTGGCGCGGCAGCGCGCCCGCTCCGAGTACGTGGGCGATCGCGACCAGGTGGGCCTGTGGCGGGAGTTCCTGGCGCGCCTGCAGCGGGAGGAGCGTGACTGGGCCACGCTCTCGCCCTTCCTCGGCAGCGCCCACGCCGCGCAGTAGAAGCCGGACCCCGTCGTTCCGGTGCGCCCGGCGCACCCTACGCTGCACGGTTGCCCCGGTGCGGGAAGCGCTCCGTAGGGTGCGCTGTGCGCACCGTCATCCCCGCAGGCCGGCTTCCGTTCCCGGTGCTGTGGTGGGAGCGTGGCGGTGCCCCGGTTTCACGCAGACTCTCCCGCTTTCCGCTCCTCCGCCCGTGCCAGTTCCCGCCCCAGCAGGGCGAGCTTCCGCCCCGTGCCCCAGCGGTAGCCGGTCACGGCGCCGCTCGCGCGGATCACCCGGTGGCAGGGGATGAGCACGGCCACGGGGTTGGACCCCACCGCCGATCCGGCCGCCCGGGCCGCGCCGGGATGGCCGGCGAGCGCCGCCAGCCGGCCATAGGAGATGAGCGCCCCCTCGGGCAGGCGCAGCAGCGCCTCCCACACCAGGAGCTGGAACCGGCTCCCGGCCACGTGCAGGGGCGGCCGGGCGGTGGCGGGATCGAAGACCCGCCCCATCAGGGCGCGGATGCAGTCGTTGTCCTCCCGCAGCTCCGCACCGGGCCAGCGCTCCGCCAGCGCCGCGGCCGCCGCCCCGCCATCACCCCCATCGGGAAGAAACTCCAGGGCGCAGAGGCCGCGCCCGGTCCAGGCGGCGAAGGCCCGCCCGTAGGGGGTTTCGGCGCTGCCGTGGCGCAGGGTGAGGCCGGCGCCGAGCCGCCGGTATTCGCCCGGGGTCATGCCCTCGGTGGAGATGAACAGGTCGTGGAGACGGCCGGGGCCGGAGAGGCCGGCCTCGATGGCCGCCTCGAGCAGCGGGACGGAGTCCCCGAGCCGGGCCTTCAGGTGCTGCCGGGTGATCTGCCGCAGAAAGGACTTGGGACTGACGCCGGCCCAGCGGGTGAAGAGCCGCTGGAAGTGGTAGGGGCTGAGGCCGGCGCGGTGGGCGAGGGGCTCCAGCCCGGGTTGCTCCCGGTGGTGTTCGGCCAGGTACTCGATGGCGGCACGGATGCGCCCGTACGGCGTGGCGGCTGGGGACATCGGGGTCTCCTGAAGGGGGGTACAGGAGCAGCGTAGTCCGTCACCCGGCCGGGCGCATTCCGATTCTTGCGCCCCGCCGCGCCGGGGCGGCGGGGCGGGGCGTACGCGGCGGGGAGGCGTCGGCCCCGCCGGTGCTCAGGCGGCCAGTTCCCCGGTCGCGGCGGCCTGGGCTTCCAGGTCGCGGAACTCCTCCAGGACCACGGCCTCGTAAATCTGACCGATGGTCTCCAGGGCGTCGAGGTCCAGGGTCAGACCGTCGAAGGTGTCGGCGATGAGCTCCACCAGCTCGGCCCGCTTGTCGGCGTCCATGGCGAGGTCCTCCACCAGGCGCTGCTCGGGCTCCAGCTCATCCATCTCCACGTCCAGGGCCTGGGCGATGGCCGCGCGCAGGGCCATCAGCATCAGGTTCTTGACGGTGTCCAGCTCGTCGTTCCCGGCCTTGAAGCACATGCTCTCGATCCTCTCTGCGTCATCCGGACCCGGACCGATGGCCGGGGTTTCCTACCCCGTTTCGCGCCGGCTCCGGAGAAAGCCCCGGATGGCGGCCATCGGTCCCATTTTCATATATCAGCAGAGACTAATAAACAGATTTTCTGGCCGGATTGCTTTGACCCGGATCAACGAAGACGCGGGAAAGTGACAAATGTGGCCCTGGCGGCGGACACCGTGCCGCCCTACTGGCGGACGCCCTCCACGGAGAGCACCAGCTCCACCTCCCGGGCGGCCGGCCCCAGGTCGTAGTCGATGCCGAAGTCGGCCAGGGTCAGGGTGGTGGTGCCGTGGAAGCCGCGGCGGTAGCCGCCCCACGGGTCGGGGCCGGCGCCGATGGCGGTGACCTCCAGGGTGACGGGGCGGGTGACTCCGTTGAGGGTGAGGTTGCCCTCCAGCTTCGCGCTCCCGTCGCCGTTCTCGGCGTAGGCGGTGGAGACGAAGCGCGCCTCGGGGTGGGCATCCACGTCGAGGAAGTCGCCGCTGCGCAGGTGCTTGTCCCGTTCCGCGTGGTTCGTGTCGAGGCTCGCGGTGTCGATGGTCACTTCCACCCTGGCGGCGGCGGGGTCGTTCTCGTCGTAGCTGAAACCGCCCTCGAAGGTGTTGAAACGGCCGTGGAGCCAGCTGTAGCCCAGGTGCTGGATGCGGAACTGGACGAAGGCGTGGGCGGTGTCGATGACATAGTCCTCCGCCTGGGCCGGCGCGGCGGTTGCCAGGGCGGCGAGGAGCGGGGTCAGGATGGTCAGTCGCATGGGTCTTCTCCTTCTGGTTTGCAGTCGTCTTGCGGGAAGTCAGCGGCCCAGCATGCGCAGCAGGGTCCGGTCGGCGTCGATGAAGTGGTGCTTGAGGGCGGCCAGCGCGTGCAGCGCCGCGAGCCCCACCAGGGTGCTGGCCAAGACCAGGTGCAGGTTGCCGGCCACATCCTCCTGGCGTTCGATGCCGGTCACCAGGGCCGGGATCGTGAACAGGCCGAACACCTCCAGTGGCCGGCCGTCGGCGGTGGAGATGAGGTAGCCGGTCGCCATCACCGTCAGCAGCAGGAGGTAGAGCAGGCCATGCGCCAGCGCGGCGCCCCGGCGCTCCCACGGGGCATGGGTGGCGGGTGGGGGCGGGGGCGGCGAGACGAACCGCCAGGCCAGGCGCAGGATGACCACAGCCAGCAGGGTGACCCCGATGCCCTTGTGCAGCCAGGGGGCGCGGGTGTACCAGGCGTCGTAGTAGGTGAGCCCGGTCATCCACAGGCCGAGGCCGAACAGCCCGAACACGGCCAGGGCCACCAGCCAGTGGAGCAGCACGGACACCGCCCCATAGCGTTCCCTGTCGTTGCGCAGTCCCATCCCCGGAATCCGCCCGTGGGTCAGAAATTGCCGGCCTGGAAGTCGCGGAACGCCTGGCGCAGTTCCGCCTCGGTGTTCATCACGAAGGGGCCCATCCGCGCCACCGGCTCGCCGATGGGGCGTCCCGCCACCAGCAGCAGGCGGCTGGCCGCGGCGGCTTCCAGGGCGGCCCGGCCGCCCTCGCCCAGCACCGCGAGGCTGCCCGCCGCGACGGCGGTGCCGGCGATGGCGACGCTCCCCTCGATCACGTAGACGAACGCGTTCCAGTCCTCCGGCAGCGGCTCCTCGAGGCGGCCGCCGGCCTCGAGGCTGACGTCGAGAAACAGCGCCGGGGTCACCAGCTCGCGCACCGGCCCCGCCGTGCCGCGGGCGGTGGCGCCGGCCACCACCCGCACCCGGGCGCCGTCCCCGCGCGTCTCCTCCGGCACCTGCCGGCGGTCGAACTCCTGGTAGCGCGGCGGCATCAGCTTGTGGGCCGCGGGCAGGTTCACCCAGAGCTGGAACCCGGCCAGCAGCCCGTTCTCCTGCTCCGGCATCTCCGAGTGCACCACGCCCCGGCCGGCGGTCATCCACTGCACCCCGCCCGGCTCGATCACCCCGGCGTGGCCGGCGTTGTCCTCGTGGCGCACCCGCCCGGCCAGCAGGTAGGTGACGGTCTCGAAGCCCCGGTGGGGGTGGGAGGGGAAGCCGCCGATGTACTCCCGCGGGTCGTCGGAGCGGATGTGGTCCAGCAGCAGGAAGGGGTCCAGCAGCGGCAGCTGCGGCCCGCCGATGACCCGGGTCAGGCGCACCCCGGCGCCGTCGGCGGCGGCATGGCCGCGCACCAGCTGGCGGACGGGCCGGGAGGGGAGGGCGGTCGGATTCCGGGTGCTGCCGTTCATGGGCGGTGTCCCAGTGAATTGCTTGGATAAGTCCATTGTGAACTGGCGCATTTGGAAATAAAGTCGCATTTACTGAATTCATAATTGCGTGAAAGGCAACAATGGATCGCTTCGAAGCCCTGCAGACCTTCGTCGCCGTGGTGGAGGCGGGCCAGTTCAACGCCGCCGCCGAGCGGCTCGGCTGCAACAACTCGGCGGTCTCCCGGCGCATCGCCGAGCTGGAGAACCGGCTCGGCGCGCAGCTGCTGACGCGGACCACCCGCCGCCTCGCCCTCACCGACGCCGGGCGCGCCCTCTACGAGCGGGCGGTGCGGCTGCTGGCGGAGCTGGAGGAGACCGAGCAGTCGGTGGCCGCGGAGCAGGCCGCCCTCACCGGGCGCCTGCGTCTCGCCGCGCCGCTCTCCTTCGGACTGCTCCACCTGCCGTCCATCCTCAACGCCTTCATGGCCGAGCACCCGGGGGTGGAGCTGGATATCCGCCTTGACGACCGGGAGGTGAACCTGGTGGAGGAGGGGGTGGACCTGGCCCTGCGTATCGGCCACCTGGCCGACTCCACCCTGGTGGCCCGCCCGCTGGCGCCCATCCGCTTCGTCACCTGCGCCAGCCCCGGCTATCTGGCCCGCCACGGCGTCCCCCGGGAGCCGGCGGACCTGGCCCGCCACCCCTGCCTGGTCTACGGCTATCTCCCCGAGCCCCAGCTGTGGCGCTACACCGGGCCGGACGGCGGCAGCGTCGCGGTGCGGGTGCCGCTGCGCATGCGCGCCAACAACGGCGACCTGCTGCTCTCCGCCGCCGCGGCGGGGCTGGGCGTCTGCCTGCAGCCCACCTTCCTCGCCTACCGGGCGGTGCTGGAGGGGCGGCTGACGCCGCTGCTGCCCGGCTACACCGTCCCCGCCGCCACCGCCTACGCCGTCTACCCCTCACGGCGCCACGTGCCGCGGCGGGTGCGCGCCCTCATCGACTTCCTGGCGAACCAGATCGGCGCACGGCCCTACTGGGACGAGGGGCTGTTCGACGGCGCGGCGGAGGGTACAAATCGGTAGAGCGGGGAGCGGGCGGGGCGGGCCCCGGCATGGGGCCCCCGCGCCCTTGTCAACGGCCGCCGGCTACTCGAACAGCTCGTTCTGCAGGGAGAGATAGACCTGGTAGGCGTTGCGCCGGTTGGCCTCCGCGAAGGCCGGCAGGTGCTCGAACTCCGACCAGTCCGCCGCCCGGTAGGCCTCGTCGAAGGGCGTCAGCTCCTCCACCGCCGCCCCCATGGTCGCCCGCAGGTGGGCCAGGTAGCGGTAGGTGAGGCCGATGGACTCCACCGGCGCGGCCTGGTGGGCGCCGTGGCCCGGCACCAGCGCCGCCAGCCCGCTGCTGTCCATCCGCCGCAGGGTCTCCAGCCACAGCCGGGTGTTGGTGCTGCCGAGAAAGGGCACCCGCCCCTCGAAGATGACATCCCCCGAGTAGAGCACCCGGTCGTTCTCCACGAACACGGTCATGTCCGCGTCGGAGTGGGCGTCGCCCACCACCGTCAGGCGGAACTCCACCCCGCCCAGGCTGAAGCGCTCCTCGTCCGCCACGTAGCGGTCGGGCCACACCAGCCGGGTGGTGTCGTTCACCCAGGGATCGAGGGAGAAGCGGCGCTCCTCCAGCCGCTCCCGCGCCACCGGGGCGTTGAGGTAGCGCTCCGCCCCGGCCGGCGCGATCACCTCCGCCCCCTGGTCCCTGAACACCTGCAGCCCGAGGATGTGATCGGCGTGGTAGTGGGTCACCAGCACCTTCACCACCGGCCGGTCGGTGACGGTGCGGATCGCCTCCAGCAGCTTCCAGGCGAGGGAGGGGGTGCCGAGGGCGTCGATCACCACCACCCCCGCGTCGGTCACCACCACCCCGGCGTTGGAGACGAAGCCCTCGTTCTCGATGGCGGTGCCCGCCTGTCCCTGGACGTAGTAGCCGTGCGCGCTGACCCGCTGCAGGGTCATCTCCACGCCGGTGGGCGGATACTCCGCCGCCGGCACGGCGGGCGGCAGGCCGGTGAGCAGGAGCGCAAGGAGCGCAAGGAGCGCGGTTCGCGGCAGGGGCATGGGTCGTTCCTCCGGTGGCTTGTCGTGGTGCCGGTCATGTGCCTGACCGTTGCGGGGGGCGGGGGCAAGGGCGCGGGTGACGACGCACGGGCGGGCCTGCCGGCCCGGGGACAGTATATCGGCGGCGATGGCGCGGGACACACAGGCAGCCCGTGCCAACAGCCCGGACACCGGGGCTGCGGGGGTAGGGAAAGCGCGCCTGGCAGACCAAAAAAAACCGCCGCCGGTTTTGCCGGCGGCGGTTCCTGTTGGTGGAGGCGGCGGGAATCGAACCCGCGTCCGCAAGCTCTCCGCCCTTGGATCTACATGCTTAGCCAGATCTTCAAGTTAACCGCTGGCGTTCCGACCGGCAGGATCGTTCAGCGGCGAGCCCGTCAGGTTTTAGCGGCTTGGTTCCGGGCAAACCTTGCCACGAGTCTGTGTACAGTCGACCCCTGAGGCGTCCCGAAGGACTCCGACCCCCGCAGACAGGGTTCGGTCAGAGGCTGGCCGCCTTAAGCAGCCAGGGCGTAGTTGTCGTCGTTGGCAACTATGTTGTTGCAGACAGGATTTACGAGGTCATCTGCATCCTCGGCATGCACCTTGGGTTTTGCAACCCACGTCGAAACCAAGTCGCCCCCGGTTTCTTGTACTACTCGGACATGATACCTGTGGATAAGTTCCCTGTCATGGGGGGTTGAAGCCGCGCTCAGTGCGCCTTCAGGACCCGCTCCTTCTCCCGCTGCCAGTCGCGTTCGCGCTCGGTGTCGCGCTTGTCGTGCTGCTTCTTGCCCTTGCCGAGCCCGATCTCCACCTTGGCCCGGCCCCGCTTCCAGTACAGGGAGAGGGGAATGAGGGTGTAGCCCTTGCGCTCCACCGCGCCGATGAGCCGGTCCAGCTCCTGGCGGTGCAGGAGCAGCTTGCGGGTGCGCAGGGGGTCCGGGTGGATGTGGGTGGAGGCGGTGGGCAGGGGCGAGATGTGGGCCCCGAACAGCCAGGCCTCGCCCTCCTTGATGACCACGTAGCTCTCCTTGAGCTGCAGCCGCCCGGCGCGCAGGCTCTTCACCTCCCAGCCCTCCAGGGCCAGGCCGGCCTCGAAGCGCTCCTCGATGAAGTAGTCGTGCAGGGCCTTCTTGTTGAGGGCCACGGTGGCGCCGCCGGCGCCCGGTTTCTTCTTCTGTTTTGCCATGGGCGGGCATTATATAGGGCCGCGGGCGCCGGGGGCAGGGGGGGCATGGACGCGGGGCGGGGCGCTGACGTAAACTCAAGCCCCCGTCGGGGCTGGGGTTGTCGCAGCGCAGCACCGCCCGGCGGTCCCGGTCGAGAACAGTAAACCCAGCACAGACAGTCCCATGGCCAATATCAGCCGCAGCGTCCTCGTCCCCTACTCGGCGCAGGAGATGTACGCCCTGGTGAGCGACATCGAGCGCTATCCCGAGTTTCTTCCCTGGTGCCGATCGGCGCGGATCCTCGATCAGGAGGGTGACGCGCTGCGGGCCCGCATCGAGCTCTCCCGGGGCGGGGTGCACAAGACCTTCACCACCCGCAACCGCCTGCAGAAGAACAAGATGATCGAGATGCGGCTGGATGAGGGACCGTTCTCCCACCTGGAGGGGTTCTGGCGCTTCGACGGGCTGGAGAACGTGGGCAGCCGGGTGGCCCTGGACCTGGAGTTCGAGTTCGCCGGCCGGCTCATCAGCATGGCCTTCGGGCCGGTGTTCAACCAGATCGCCAGCACCCTGGTGGATTCCTTCTACAAACGCGCGGTGGAGATGTATGGAAAACGCTGAAACGATTCTGGTGGAGGTCGCCTACGCCCGGCCCGACGAGCAGGCGCTGCTGTCGCTGGAGGTGCCGGAGGGGACCACGGTGCAGCAGGCCATCGAGCGCTCCGGGGTCCTCCGGCGCTTCCCCGAGATCGACCTGGCCGCCACCAAGGTGGGCATCTTCGGCAAGCTGGCCAAGCTTGACAACCCCCTGCGCGAGGGCGACCGGGTGGAGATCTACCGCCCTCTCATCGCCGACCCCAAGGAGGTGCGCAAGAAGCGCGCGGCCGAGGGCAAGCAGCTCAAGAAGGGTGCCCGCGCCGGCGGAGACGACGGCGGGGATGACAACGGCGGGGATTCCGGGGGCGACGGGGGGGATTGAGCCCCGCGGGTCGTTGCGCCCGGGGCCCGTCCGGCCGGACGGGCCCCGGGGTGGTCCGCTTCAGTCGTCGCCGACGCCGATCTTTTCGAGCATCCGGCCGAAGAAGCCCTTTTCCTCCTTTTCCTTCAGCTCCACGCTGACCGGCTCGCTGCCGCCGCCCTCGGCGTCGGCCGCCACCGGCACGCCGGGGCGCAGATCGCCCTCCAGCCGGACCAGGCGGTCGTTCTCGAAGAACAGCACCACGTGCTGCCGCTCCTTCTTCCCGCCGAGGCTGCCGGGCCGCATGCTGTAGTAGTAGTCCCAGCGGTCCTGGTGGAAGACATCCACGATGAGGGGGGTGCCGAGGAGGAAGCGGACCTGGCGCTTGGTCATCCCCGGTTCGAGCTTGTTGACATCCTCCTGGGTCACGACGTTGCCCTGCTGCACGTCGATGCGGTAGACGCCGGGTATCTTGGCATCCGTGGAACAGCCGCCGAGGAGGAGGGCGAGGGCGAAGGCGAGGGCCAGGGAGACGGTAACGCGATCCTTTTGCATTTGAGAATCTTTTCCACTATCTTGTGAAAGTTGGAAAAATCATACCGCAATGCTCCCCTGATTGACACGTTCCGGGAGGCACGATCCTTGGAAAACCAGGAGCTGCGCAAGGCGGGCCTGAAGGTCACCCTGCCGCGCATCAAGATCCTCGAAGTGCTCGAGGGGGCCGACAACCGGCACCTCAGCGCCGAGGATGTCTACAAGGCCCTCCTCGAGGCCGGTGAGGAGGTGGGGCTGGCGACCGTCTACCGGGTTCTCACCCAATTCGAGAACGCCGGCCTGGTGGCGCGCCACCACTTCGAGGGCGGTCACTCGGTGTTCGAGCTGGAGCAGGGCCAGCACCACGATCACCTGGTGTGCGTGAAGTGCGGCCGGGTGGAGGAGTTCGTGGACGAGACCATCGAGAGCCGCCAGAAGGTCATCGCCGAGAAGGCCGGCTACGACATCACCGATCACTGCCTCTACATCTACGGTATCTGCCCCGACTGCCGGAAGTGACGCTGAGCTGCATCCGGTCCGGTGCACACGGTGCACCCGCCGCCGGCCCCATCTGTCCCCGCTCTCCCCCGGCTCGCTACGATCGCTCGAGTTCGACAGTCTCCTGGTCCGGATTTTTCTCGCCAGGAACGCCAAGAGCGCCAAGGTTCGAAATGATCAGGACCATTATGAATGGCGCATCGAGCATCTTGTGCGAGGGCCACTGTAGCAGAGGACCGTCAATCCCTTGTTTTCCCGACGTTCTTCGCGTCCTGGCACAGTACACTAGGATCCCACCGCGGCCAGCTCCAGCATCTCCCGGGCGTGGGCGAGGGTGTTGTCGGTGATCTCCAGGCCGCCGAGCATGCGGCCGATCTCGTCCACGCGCTGATCGGGCGACAGGGGCCGGACCCGGGTGCGGTTGGCGCCGTCCACCTTCTGCTTGCCCACCTGCAGGTGATGGTGGCCCTGGGCGGCCACCTGGGGCAGGTGGGTGACGGTGAGCACCTGGCGGGTCCCGCCCAGGCTGCGCAGGGAGTGTCCCACCACCTCGGCCACGCCGCCGCCGATGCCCACGTCCACCTCGTCGAAGATGAGGGTGGGCACGGTGCCCGCCTGGACCGTGGCCACCTGGATGGCGAGGCTGATGCGGGAGAGCTCGCCGCCGGAGGCCACCCGGGCCAGCGGGCGCGGCGCCTGGCCGGGATTGGCCGCCACCCGGAACGCGACCCGCTCGTCGCCGCCGGGGGCGGGATCGGTGCCGGCGCGGGGTTCCAGGGCCACTTCGAAGCGCCCGTCGGGCATGCTCAAGCGGCGGATGCGGCCGGTGATCTCCTCGCCCAGGGCGGCGGCGGCCCGGGCGCGGCCGGCGCTCAGGGCCCCGGCCTCCTCGCGGTAGCGCGCGGCCAGGGTCTCCACCCGGGCGGCCAGCTCCGCGCGGCGCTGGTCGGCACCCTCCAGCCCGGCCAGCTCTTCTGCCAGCTCGCCGGCCAGCCCGGTCAGCCCGGTGGGGTGCACCCGGTGCTTGCGCGACAGGTCGTGCAGCGCCTCGATGCGCGCCTCCACCCACTGCAGCCGCTCGGGATCCAGCTCCAGCCGGTCCAGGTAGCGGCGCAGCTCCAGGGCCGCCTCCTTGAGCTGCACCTCGGCGTTCTCGGCCAGTTCGGTGACCGGCGCCAGCTCCGGATCCAGGGCCTGCAGCTCTTCCAGGCCGCGCCGGGCGGCACCCAGCAGCGCCGCCGCGGAGGTCTCGTCGTCCTCCTGCAGCAGGGCCAGGGTGCGCCCCCCCTCCTCGATGAGGCGGCCGCCGTTGGCGAGCCGGCGGTGCTCCTCCTCCAGCGCCTCCACCTCGCCCGGCTGGAGGTCGAGCGCCTCCAGCTCCTGCAGCTGGTAGGCGAGTAGCTCGCGCCGGGCATCCCGCTCGGCCGCGGCGGTGGAGAGGCGTTCCAGCTCCTCCCGGGCGGCACGCCATTCCCGCGCCGTGGCGGCGACCGACCGGGCCGGTGCCTGGAGATCGCCGTAGCCGTCGAGCAGGGCGGTCTGCACCTCCGGGCGCAGCAGCGACTGGTGCTCGTGCTGGCCGTGGATGTCGATGAGCAGCTCGCCCAGCTCGCGCAGGGACTGCATGGGGGCGGGGCGGCCGTTGATGTAGCCTTTCGAGCGGCCCTCGGCGGAGAGGGTGCGGCGCAGGACGCACTCCCCCTCCTCGTCCAGCTCCTGCTCCGCGAGCCAGGCCCGGGCCGCGGGGGCGTCGCCGAGGTCGAAAGCCGCCACCACCTCGGCCCGCGCGCAGCCCTCGCGGATGACGCCGGTGTCCGCCCGATCGCCCAGGGCCAGCCCGAGGGCGTCGATGAGGATCGACTTGCCCGCGCCGGTCTCCCCGGTGAGCACGGTCATGCCCGCCTCGAAGTCCAGGTCGAGGCGGTCGACGATGGCGAAGTCGCTGATGTGCAGGTGGGTCAGCATGCTCCGGTTCCGGCAGGCGGTGGACGGTACACGACTGCCCGGGGGGGTCAGGTGACCTTGCGGCCCCAGTGCAGCTTGGTGCGCAGGATATCGTAATAGTTATGGCCGCGCGGTTGAATCAGGGTGATGCGCTGGGGCTTCTTGCCGATGCGCACCCGGTCCCCCGGGTGGAGCTGGAAGTTGATCTGGCCGTCGCAGGTGATCTGGGCGTGGCCGTCGTTGGAGTCGCTCAGCACCACCTCCACCTGGCTGTCCCCGGTGACCACCAGGGGGCGGTTGGTGAGGGTGTGGGGGCAGATGGGCACCAGCACGATGGCATCCAGCTTGGGATGGACGATGGGGCCGCCTCCGGACAGCGCGTAGGCGGTGGAGCCGGTGGGGGTGGCGACGATCAGGCCGTCGGAGCGCAGGGAGTAGACGAACTGGCCGTCGACGTAGGTCTCGAACTCGATCATGCGCGCCGCGTCCCACTTGTGCAGCACCACGTCGTTGAAGGCCGCGTTCTCGGCGATCCGCTGCCCGCCGCGGCTGATGTCCGCGTGCAGCAGGAAGCGCTCCTCGCGCTGGTGATCGCCGCCGAGGATCTGCTCCAGCCGTCCGAGCATGGACTCGGGGCTGATGTCGGCCAGGAAGCCGAGCCGCCCCAGGTTGACACCCAGCAGGGGCACGCCGTAGTCGGCCAGGCTGCGGGCGGCGTTGAGCAGGGTGCCGTCCCCCCCCACCACGACCACCAGCTGGCATTCCCGCCCCAGCCGGCCGCGCTCGCAGGTCTCCAGGTCGGCGACCGGCAGGCCGGCGGCGGTGCACTCGTCCATCACCACCCGGTGTCCACGGCGGAGCAGGAATTCGCGCAGGGTCGCCAGCGTGGCGTGGACCCTGGGGTCGTCCTGCTTGCCGATGAGACCGATGCAGTGGAAGGTGCCCGGCATGTTTTCCTCTCCCTGAGCGAGCTGTCGGATGATTGTAACGGAAAACCCGCTCCACCATAGGGGTTGTGCCGAATCCGCGGGCCTGCGGGGGGCGCCCGCGGGTGTTTAGCAATCGACAGGGGAGAGTGCTAATATCCCCCATCAGGTCAGAGAGCACAGCGGACCTCATGCAGACCCGGAAACCCCACGACAGCAACGACGGCGGTGTCGACAGCAGCCACCTGAGCGATCGCGCCAGGCTGCTGCTCAAGGCGCTGGTGGAGCAGTACATCCGCGAGGGCCAGCCGGTGGGCTCGCGCACCCTCGCGCGCACCACGGGGCTGAACCTGAGCCCGGCCACCATCCGCAACGTGATGTCGGACCTGGAGGAGCTCGGCTTCATCCGCGCTCCCCACACCTCCGCCGGCCGCATCCCCACGGCCCAGGGCTACCGCTTCTTCGTGGACAGCATGCTGACGGTCAAGCCGCTCCGGTCGCGGGAGCTGCGCGAGCTGCAGGAGCGGCTGCAACCCGATCTCAACGTCAAGGGGCTGGTGGCCTCGGCCTCGGCGCTGCTCTCGGGCGTGACGCGGATGGCCGGCGTGGTCACCGTGCCGCGCCGCGAGCTCATGGTGCTGCGGCAGGTGGAGTTCCTGCCCCTGTCCGATTCCCGGGTGCTGGTGATCCTGGTGCTCAACGAGCACGAGGTGCAGAACCGGGTCATCCACACCGAGCGCCCCTACACCGCCGGCGAGCTCCAGGAGGCGGCCAACTATCTCAACGCCACCTATGCCGGCCAGGACATGGTGGCGCTGCGCGGCAAGCTGCTCGAGGCGATGCAGCGCGACCGCGAGCAGATGGACCGGATGATGCTCACCGCCATCGAGGTGGCGGAGAAGGCGTTCGACGACGAGAGCGGCAGCGGCGGCGACTACATCATCGCCGGCGAGGCCAACCTGCTGCAGTTCGGCGAGTTCGCCGCCACCCAGCAGCTGCGGCGGCTGTTCGAGGCCTTCAATCACAAGCGCGACCTGCTCAAGCTGCTCGACCGCTGCCTGCAGGCGGAGGGCATCCAGATTTTCATCGGCGAGGAGACCGGCCGCGAGGCCCTGGGCGAGGTGAGCCTGGTGACCGCCCCCTACTCGATCAATGACCACGTGGTGGGCGTGCTCGGCGTCATCGGGCCCACCCGCATGGCCTACGAGCGGGTCATCCCCATCGTGGATGTCACCGCGCGACTGCTCGGCGCGGCCTTGAAACCCAAGCAATAACCCCCACATAACCGGCTACCCCCCCCTGCGTTGACGGCGCGGGCGCGGTGTCCGTTCAAGTATTGCCAGGAGGAATGCAGGCGCATGTCCAGAGAAGAGAAGAACCGCCCGGAAGAGCAGCTGGCCGCCGGGAACGCGGCGCCGGAAGCGGAACAGGTCCGGGCGGAAGCGGCGCCGGAGCCGGGCGAGGCCGGCGCGGAGCCCGTCGACGTCGAGACCCGGCTGGCGGAGGCCGAGACCCGCGCGGCCGAGCACTGGGACAAGGTGGTCCGGCTGCAGGCGGAGCTGGACAACCAGCGCCGGCGCCTGGAGCGGGACGTGGAGAAGGCCCACCGCTACGGCCTGGAGAAGTTCGCCCGGGAGCTGTTGCCGGTGCGCGACAGCCTGGAGCACGGCCTGGAAGCCGCCGGTTCCGGCTCCGAGGAGCTGGGCGCGCTGCGCGACGGCATGGCGCTGACCCTGAAGATGCTCGACGCCGTCCTGGACAAGTTCGGCATCCAGGTGGTGGACCCGGCCGGCCAGCCCTTCAACCCCGAGCTGCACGAGGCGATGACCATGCAGCCGAGCGCCGAGGTGGAGCCCGGCCACGTGCTGGCCGTGTACCAGAAGGGCTACCTGCTCAATGACCGCCTGATCCGGCCGGCCCGGGTGGTGGTCGCCCGGGAGCCCGCCGAGTAGGGGCTTGAAGGCGGGCGCGGCGGCCCCCATGTAGAGCTTCAAGTCCGACAGGCTGCTGGAACCAGTTACAGATTTTACGAACGGAGAGATTCGGCAATGGGAAAGATCATCGGCATCGACCTGGGCACCACCAATTCCTGCGTGGCGGTGATGGAAAGCGGCGGCAAGGCCCGGGTCATCGAGAACAGCGAGGGTGACCGCACCACCCCGTCCATCGTCGCCTTCACCAAGGACGGCGAGACCCTGGTGGGCCAGCCGGCCAAGCGCCAGGGGGTCACCAATCCGCAGAACACCCTGTTCGCCATCAAGCGCCTGATCGGCCGCCGGTTCAAGGACGAGGTGGTGCAGCGGGACATGAACATGGTGTCCTACAAGATCGTGGAGGCGGACAACGGCGATGCCTGGGTCGAGGCCCACGGCAAGAAGATGGCTCCGCCGCAGATCTCCGCCCAGGTGCTGCAGAAGATGAAGAAGACCGCCGAGGACTATCTCGGCGAGCCGGTCACCGAGGCGGTCATCACCGTCCCGGCCTACTTCAACGACTCCCAGCGCCAGGCCACCAAGGACGCCGGCCGCATCGCCGGGCTCGAGGTGAAGCGCATCATCAACGAGCCCACCGCCGCGGCGCTGGCCTTCGGCATGGACAAGAAGCCGGGCGAGCGCAAGATCGCCGTCTACGACCTGGGCGGCGGCACCTTCGACATCTCCATCATCGAGATTGCCGAGGTGGAGGGCGAGCACCAGTTCGAGGTGCTCTCCACCAACGGTGACACCTTCCTCGGCGGCGAGGACTTCGACAAGCGGCTCATCGACTACCTGGCCGACGAGTTCAAGAAGGAGCAGGGCATGGACCTGCGCGGCGATCCGCTGGCCATGCAGCGCCTGAAGGAAGCCGCCGAGAAGGCCAAGATCGAGCTCTCCTCCGGCCAGCAGACCGAGATCAACCTGCCCTACATCACCGCCGACCAGAGCGGGCCCAAGCACCTCAACATCCGCGTGACCCGGGCCAAGTTCGAGTCGCTGGTGGAGGAGCTCGTCGACCGCACCATCGAGCCGTGCAAGGTGGCCCTGAAGGACGCCGGACTCTCCGTCAGCGAGGTGGACGACGTGCTGCTGGTGGGCGGCATGACCCGCATGCCCAAGGTGCAGGAGAAGGTGAAGTCCTTCTTCGGCAAGGAGCCGCGCCGGGACGTGAACCCGGACGAGGCGGTGGCCGTCGGCGCGGCCATCCAGGCGGCGGTGCTCTCCGGCGAGGTGAAGGATGTCCTGCTGCTGGACGTGACCCCGCTGTCGCTGGGCATCGAGACCCTGGGCGGGGTGATGACCAAGATCATCGACAAGAACACCACCATTCCCACCAAGGCGAACCAGGTGTTCTCCACCGCCGACGACAACCAGACCGCGGTGACCGTGCACGTGCTGCAGGGCGAGCGCGAGATGGCGCGCGACAACAAGTCGCTGGGCCGGTTCGACCTCGGCGACATTCCCCCGGCTCCCCGCGGCGTGCCCCAGATCGAGGTGACCTTCGACATCGACGCCAACGGCATCCTCCACGTCTCGGCGAAGGACAAGGCCACCAACCGCGAGCAGTCCATCGTCATCAAGGCCTCCTCCGGCCTGAACGACGATGAGATCGAGCGCATGGTCAAGGACGCCGAGGCCCACGCCGCCGAGGATCGCAAGATGCGCGAGCTGGTGGATGCGCGCAACCAGGCCGACTCCATGATCCATGCCACCCGCAAGTCCCTCGATGAGCTCAAGGACAAGGTGGAAGAGGGCGAGAAGAAGGCCATCGAGGAGGCCATGGAGGCGCTGCAGGAAGCCATCAAGGGCGATGACAAGGAGAATATCGAGGCCAAGACCAAGGCGCTGGCCGAAGCCTCCGGGAAGCTGGCCGAGCGGGTCTATGCCCAGCAGTCCACCCAGCAGGAAGCCGGCGCCGCCGGTGCCCAGGAGAGCGCCGCCGCCGGTGGCGAGGATGTGGTGGACGCCGAGTTCGAAGAGGTGAAGGACGACAAGAAGTAACCCTGTCCGGCCGCCGCCGGAGCCAGGCGCGGGGAAATTCCCGCGCCTGGCTTTGTCGTGTCCGGCCGGATCAAATGCTGTTCCGCAGCTAACCGAACTTGCCCCGCAGGCGCCGTCGCGGCGCGCGCAGGGAGGAAACGGCCGCCGTGGGTGTACGGACGGCGTCTGAAGTGGCAGGAGAATCATGTCCAAGCGGGATTACTACGAAGTACTCGGGGTGGCCAAGAACGCCTCCGAGGCGGAGCTGAAGAAGGCCTACCGGCGGATGGCGATGAAATACCATCCCGACCGCAACACCGGGGACAAGGAGTCGGAGAACAAGTTCAAGGAGGCCAAGGAGGCCTACGAGGTCCTCTCCGATGCCCGCAAGCGTGCCGCCTATGACCAGTTCGGCCACGCCGGCGTCGATTCCGGCGCCGGCATGGGTGGCGGGGGATTCCGCGGCGGCGGGGGCTTCAGCGACATCTTCGAGGACATTTTCGGCGACGTCTTCGGCGGTGGCGGCGGTCGCGGCGGCTCCCGTGCCTACCGCGGCGCCGACCTGCGCTACGACCTGGAACTGAGCCTCGAGGAGGCGGTGCAGGGCACCACGGTGAAGATCCGCATCCCGGTGCACGTGGAGTGCGGGTCGTGCGGCGGCAGCGGCGCCCGCAAGGGCAGTGAGCCCACCATCTGCACCACCTGCGGCGGCGCCGGCCAGGTGCGAATCCAGCAGGGTTTCTTCTCGGTGCAGCAGACCTGCCCCCACTGCCGTGGCACCGGCAGGGTCATCAGCGATCCCTGTCCGGAGTGTCGCGGGCGTGGCCGGGTGCAGGAGCAGAAGACCCTGTCGGTCAAAGTCCCCGCCGGGGTCGACAGCGGGGATCGAATCCGCCTGTCCAGCGAAGGCGAGGCGGGTGAGAATGGCGGGCCGCCCGGTGATCTCTACGTTCAGATCCGGGTGCGCGAGCATCCCATCTTCGTGCGCGATGGCGCCGACCTCTACTGCGAGGTGCCCATCAGCTTCGTCACCGCCGCGCTGGGCGGGGAGCTGGAGGTGCCCACCCTGAACGGCCGGGTGAAGCTCAGGGTGCCGGCGGAGACCCAGACCGGCAAGCTGTTCCGCATCCGCGGCAAGGGTGTGCGGCCCGTGCGCGGCAACAGCGAGGGGGACCTGCTGTGCCGGGTGGTGGTGGAAACGCCGGTGAACCTCACCAGCCGCCAGAAGGAGCTGATGCAGGAGCTGGAGCAGACCATGGTGGAGGGCAAGGGGCGTCACGATCCCCACTCCACCACCTGGTGGGACAACGTTAAACAGTTCTTCAAGGAGTTGTGAGTGCGTGAGTGCGTGAGCGTCACCCGTCGCCGACAACATCCCTGAACCGGAATCAACCTGACCAATGAGCCGGAGCCCCAGAGAATGACCCGAGTAGCCATTGCCGGCGCCGCCGGGCGCATGGGACTGAGCCTGATCCAGGCCTGCCAGATGAGTGAGCACGTGGAGCTGGGCGCGGCCACCGAGCGGCCCGGCGGGGCCGCCGTGGGGCGTGACGCCGGCGAGCTGGCCGGGCTGTCCGCGGCGGGGGTCCCGCTGGTGGAGGACCTGGCGGCGGTAACCGACCGCTTCGACGTCCTCATCGACTTCACCTCCCCGGAGGCGACCCTGGCCCACGCCGCAGTGTGCCGCCGGGCCGGCAAGCGGATGGTGATCGGCACCACCGGCCTGAGCCCGGACCAGCGGGCGCAGCTGGCGGAGGCGGCACAGGATATCGCCATCGTCTTCGCGCCCAACATGAGCGTCGGGGTCAACCTCTGCTTCAAGCTGGCCGAGATTGCCGCCCGGGTCCTCGGTGACGAGGTCGACATAGAGATCATCGAGGCCCACCACCGCCACAAGGTGGACGCGCCCTCCGGAACCGCGGTGCGGCTGGGCGAGATCGTGGCCGCCGCACTGGGCCGGGACCTGGCCGAGTGCGCCGTCTACGGCCGCGAGGGGCGGACCGGCGAGCGGGAGCGCAAGACCATCGGCTTCGAAACCATCCGCGCCGGCGATATCGTGGGCGATCACACCGTGCTGTTCGCCGGAGAGGGCGAGCGGATCGAGATTACCCACAAGGCCTCCAGCCGGATGACCTTCGCCGGCGGCGCCGTACGCGCCGCCTCCTGGGTGATGGGCCATGAGCGCGGTCTGTTCGACATGCAGGACGTGCTGGGCCTCAAGTAGCCGCGCCGCCCAGTCTGCCGGTTATGTCCCTGAGGGCGGGCGGCGGCCGGGTTTGGGACGAACACGCCTTCGACCTGTCCCGCGGCGGCACGGGCTCTCCCGCGGCAACTCCGGCGCCGGCAGCCCGGGCCGGGGGCTCCGCGGGTCTGCAGTCCAATTCCCCCGGCCTTCCTGCCTTCGTGGCGAAAGGTTTTACGGTCCAATGGGTTGCGTCATACCGGGGGCGGCCTGGGGGCGGCGCGGCGGTGGTTCTCTTCCCTTCGTCGATGGCGTAAGCTTGAGCCCGGGAGGGCGTCCGCAGATGCGGGCGCAGTACGAACAGGCAAACCAGACTATCCATCCACCGGGGGCAGATCATGCTCGGCGAAAACCACGACCTTTTCCACGAGTTTCCGGAGTACCGGGACAAGATTGTCGAAATGCGGGGCAATCATGAGGAGTTTGCCCGCATCATGGATGACTACGACACGCTCGACGCCAAGATCCGCGAACTGGAGCTGCACGATCAGCCGGTCGCCGACAACTACATGGAGGAACTCAAGCTGCAGCGGGTCCAGCTCAAGGACCAGCTCTACGAGTTGTTGAGGGCCTGAGCGCACGGGTACTTTCCAAGCGCCCGTCGGGCCGCTAAATTCTCACCGCCGGCCCGGCTCGCAGCGGAATCCCGGAGGGGGCGGCAGGGCCGGGGATGGCTGTCATCACCCTCGCCTGCGCCGGGCGGAACGCCGGGGCATGGGGCCCCGGGCATTACAGGAGCTGGCCGATGAGCGTGGACAAAGTAGCCCTGATCAGGGAACGCATCGAACTGCAGAACGCCTACCGCGAGTATGTCGCCCAGAACGGATTCGACTACCAGGAGTACGTGTGTGCCCAGCCCGGCAGTTTCTACCACACCTACAAGACCCGGCTGGCCGAGATCAACGCCGTACTCGCCCCGGAGCTCAAGTACCAGCGCGGGGTTGACTGAGGGGGCGTCCGGCTGACCCTGTCCGGGCATTGTGCGTGGACAGTCAGGCGTCGGATCGCTTAACATATTCGAATTATCGGTGCCGCGCCCCGGTGCGGCCTGCCGACCCGGAAGTTGCGACGGGACGGGCCATCTGGGTTCGTCCCGTTTTGACGTGGGTGGAACCAGTCCACCCAGCCAGCACAGAGTACCCCTGGAGGTCCGCTTGAGCACGCCCGCCCTGTTGGCACTGGAGGACGGCACCCTTTTCCATGGCCAATCCATCGGCATCGACGGCCAGGTGACCGGCGAGGTGGTGTTCAACACCGCCATGACCGGCTACCAGGAGATTCTGACCGACCCGTCCTATGCCCGGCAGATCATCACCCTGACCTATCCCCACATCGGCAATGTGGGGACCACGCCGGAGGACGAGGAGTCCACCCACGTCTGGGCCAGCGGCCTGGTCATCCGCGACCTCCCGGCCCGGGTCAGCAACTGGCGCAGCCGGATGAGCCTGCCCGAGTATCTCCGCAAGCAGCGGGTGGTTGCCATCGCCGACATCGACACCCGCCGGCTGACCCGCATCCTGCGCGAGAAGGGCGCCCAGAACGGCTGCATCGTGGCCGGGAAGGAGATCGACGCGGAAGCGGCGGTGGCCGCCGCCGGCGGCTTTCCCGGATTGAAGGGCATGGACCTGGCCCGCGAGGTGACCACCCACATGCCCTACGAGTGGGCCCAGGGCACCTGGAGCCTGGAGGGCGGACTGCCCGAGGCGCCCCACCCGCTGGAGGAGAAGCTGCCCTGGCACGTGGTGGCCTATGACTACGGGGTCAAGCACAACATCCTGCGCATGCTGGTGGACCGGGGCTGCCGGGTGACCGTGGTGCCGGCGCAGGTCCCGGCCGCCGAGGTGCTGGCCATGAATCCGGACGGTGTCTTCCTCTCCAACGGGCCGGGCGACCCGGAGCCCTGCGACTACGCCATCGAGGCCATCAGCGGAATCCTGGCCAGCGGCGTGCCGGTGTTCGGCATCTGCCTGGGCCACCAGCTGCTGGGCCTGGCCAGCGGGGCGCGCACGGTGAAGATGAAGTTCGGCCACCATGGCGCCAACCACCCGGTTCAGGACCTGGACAGCAGCCGGGTGATGATTACCAGCCAGAACCATGGTTTCGCCGTGGACGAGACGACCCTGCCGGAGAATCTGCGCCCGACGCACCGTTCTCTCTTCGACGGCTCCCTGCAGGGCATTCACCGTACGGATTGCCCGGCCTTCAGCTTCCAGGGCCATCCCGAGGCGAGCCCCGGGCCCCATGACGCAGCCCCCCTGTTCGACCATTTCGTCGAACTGATCCGGGACTACCGGCAGGCCTGAGTCTCACGCATCACAACCCGCGGCGGCACCGGCGCCGCGGGCGACCCGAGCAGTCACAGACGCGTTACGCGGTGAAACATGCCTAAACGAACCGACATCAAGAGCATCCTCATCATCGGCGCCGGCCCCATCGTCATCGGCCAGGCCTGCGAGTTCGACTACTCCGGCGCCCAGGCGTGCAAGGCGCTGCGTGAGGAGGGCTACCGCGTCATCCTGGTCAACTCCAATCCGGCCACCATCATGACCGATCCGGTGATGGCCGACGCCACCTACATCGAACCGGTGACCTGGCAGACGGTGGCGCGCATCATCGAGAAGGAGCGGCCGGACGCCATCCTGCCCACCATGGGCGGCCAGACGGCGCTGAACTGCGCCCTGGACCTGGCCCGCGAGGGGGTGCTGGAGCAGTTCGGCGTGGAGCTCATCGGCGCCTCACGCGACGCCATCGACAAGGCCGAGGACCGCGAGCGGTTCCGCGAGGCGATGAAGAAGATCGGCCTGGAGACGCCCCGCTCGGCCATCGCCCACAGCCTCGAGGAGGCCACTCAGGTCCAGGCGCAGATCGGCTTCCCGGCCATCATCCGGCCCTCCTTCACCCTCGGCGGCTCCGGCGGCGGCATCGCCTACAACCGCGAGGAGTTCCTGGAGATCTGCGAACGCGGCCTCGATCTCTCCCCCACCAACGAACTGCTCATCGAGGAGTCGGTGCTGGGGTGGAAGGAGTACGAGATGGAGGTGGTGCGGGACAAGGCCGACAACTGCATCATCATCTGTTCCATCGAGAACCTGGATCCCATGGGTGTGCACACGGGTGACTCCATCACCGTGGCCCCGGCCCAGACCCTCACCGACAAGGAATACCAGATCATGCGCGACGCCTCCCTCGCGGTGTTGCGCGAGATCGGGGTGGAGACGGGCGGCTCGAACGTGCAGTTCGGCATCGACCCCGACAGCGGGCGCATGGTGATCATCGAGATGAACCCGCGCGTGTCCCGCTCCTCGGCGCTGGCCTCCAAGGCCACCGGCTTTCCCATCGCCAAGGTGGCGGCGAAGCTGGCGGTGGGCTACACCCTGGACGAGCTGCGCAACGACATCACCGGCGGCGCCACGCCGGCCTCCTTCGAGCCGACCATCGATTACGTGGTCACCAAGGTGCCGCGGTTCAACTTCGAGAAGTTCCCGCGCGCCAATCCGCGCCTGACCACCCAGATGAAGTCGGTGGGCGAGGTGATGGCCATCGGCCGCACCTTCCAGGAGTCGATCCAGAAGGCGCTGCGGGCGCTGGAGATCGGGACCGACGGGTTCAACGAGCAGCTCGACCTCACCGCCGAGGACGCCGTCGATGTGCTGCGCGGGGAGCTGAAGAGTCCGGGCCCCGACCGCATCTGGTACGTGGCCGACGCCTTCCGTGCCGGGATGGACGTGGAGGCCCTCTACAGCCTCACCGCCATCGACCCCTGGTTCCTGGAGCAGATCCGCGAACTGGTGGAGCTGGAGGGGCAGGTGGCGGAATCGGGCCTGGCGGCCATGGATCGCGACCGGGTCTGGCGGCTCAAGCGCAAGGGCTTCTCCGACCGGCGCCTGGCGCAGCTGCTGGGCGTGACCGAGCATGCCTTCCGCAAGCGCCGCCACGAGCTGGGCGTGCGCCCGGTCTACAAGCGGGTGGACACCTGCGCGGCGGAGTTCGCCACCGACACCGCCTACCTCTACTCCACCTACGAGGAGGAGTGCGAGGCCGATCCCACCGCGCGCGACAAGGTGATGGTGCTCGGCGGCGGCCCCAACCGCATCGGCCAGGGCATCGAGTTCGACTACTGCTGCGTGCACGCCGCCCAGGCCTGCCGCGAAGACGGCTTCGAGACCATCATGGTCAACTGCAACCCGGAGACCGTCTCCACCGACTACGACACCTCCGACCGCCTCTACTTCGAGCCGCTGACGCTGGAGGATGTGCTGGAGATCGTCCACGTGGAGGCGCCGAAGGGGATCATCGTCCAGTACGGCGGCCAGACGCCGCTGAAGCTGGCCCGCTCACTGGAGGCCGCGGGGGCGCCCATCATCGGCACCACTCCCGACGCCATCGACCGTGCCGAGGACCGCGAGCGGTTCCAGCAGATGCTCCACCGGCTCGGCCTGCGCCAGCCGCCCAACCGCACGGCCCGCAACCAGGAGCAGGCGGTGGTGCTGGCCGAGGAGATCGGCTATCCCCTGGTGGTCCGCCCCTCCTACGTGCTCGGCGGCCGGGCCATGGAGATTGTCTACAACGAGGAGGAGCTGCGCCGCTACATGCGCGAGGCGGTCTCCGTCTCCAATGAATCCCCGGTCCTGCTGGATCGTTTCCTCGACGACGCCATCGAGGTGGACGTGGACGCGGTGTGCGACGGCCCCGATGTGCTCATCGGCGGCATCATGGAGCACATCGAGCAGGCCGGCGTGCACTCGGGCGACTCCGCCTGCTCGCTGCCGCCCTACAGCCTGAGTCCGGCGATCCAGGACGAGCTGCGCGAGCAGATGTCCAAGATGGCCCTGGAGCTGGGGGTGGTGGGGCTGATGAATGCCCAGTTCGCCATCAAGGACGGCGACATCTATGTCCTCGAGGTGAACCCGCGCGCCTCGCGCACGGTGCCCTTCGTCTCCAAGGCGACCGGTTATTCGCTGGCCAAGATCGCCGCCCGCTGCATGCTCGGCCGGGGCCTGGCCGACCAGGGCTGCCTGCAGGAGCGGGTGCCGCGGCACTTCTCGGTGAAGGAGGCGGTGTTCCCCTTCATCAAGTTCCCCGGCGTGGATCCCATACTGGGGCCGGAGATGAAGTCCACCGGCGAGGTGATGGGCGTGGGCGAGACCTTCGGCGAGGCCTTCTACAAGGCGGCGCTGGGGGCCGGTTCCCAGCTGCCGCGCAGCGGCAGGGTCTTCATCAGCGTGCGCGACGCCGATCGCGGCCGGGTCGGGCAGCTGGCGCGCGATTTCGTGGAGCTCGGCTTCGAGGTCTTCGCCACCCGCGGCACCGCCGCGGTGATCGAGGCCGCCGGTGTGCCCGTGCAGCGGGTGAACAAGGTGGCCGAGGGGCGTCCCCACATCGTTGACATGATCAAGAACGACGAGATCAGCTTCATCATCAACACCACGGAGGGCAAGCAGGCCATCGCCGACTCCTACGCCATCCGCCGCAACGCCCTCCAGCACAAGGTGAGCTATACCACCACTCTGGCAGGCGGGTTCGCCACCGCCCTGGCGCTGCGCAACGAGGACCGCGGCAGCGTCTACCGCCTGCAGGACCTGCACTGAAGGAAGGCCACCCATGACGAGAGTACCGATGACGAAGGCCGGTGCGGAAAAGCTCCGCTCCGAACTCGAACACCTCAAGACGGTGGCGCGGCGCAAGGTGGTGAACGCCATTGCCGAGGCCCGTGCCCACGGCGATCTCAAGGAGAACGCCGAATACCATGCCGCCAAGGAGCAGCAGGGCTTCATCGAGGGTCGCATCGCCGAGATCGAGCACAAGCTCGGCAACGCCCACATCGTCGATATCCACAGCCTCGACGTGGGCGACAAGGTGGTGTTCGGCGCCACGGTGGACCTGTTCAACACCGAGACCGAGGACGAGGTCACCTATCAGATCGTCGGCGACGACGAGGCGGATCTGAAGGAGGGCAAGATTTCCGTCTCCTCGCCCCTGGCCCGGGCCATCATCGGCAAGTCCGTGGGTGACGAGGTGGTCGCCAAGACTCCCGGCGGAGAGGTGATCTACGAGATCATCGAGGTTCGCTATCTCTGAACCGGGGGGCATATTTCCACCGGGATCGCGTAGCATTAAGGCAAGGGGCGGGGATCCCGCCGCCCCGACGCGGATATCCGCACACCGCCGTCCGTGGCGGATGCACCATCATTCGCAGTTCGAGACCATGGTCGCGGCGTGCGGCGCGGCTCCCACACACCACCGTTGCCCATCCCGGGCATAAACGGCAACCCGAGCAGAGGTAAAGACGTGAGGAAGATTACCCGATATGCGCTGCAGGGCCTGGCCCTGGCCGCCGCCCTCGCGGGCGCCCATGTTCCCACCATCGCTGCCGCGGAGACACTGGCCACAGTCAACGGCCAGGCCATCACCCCGGTACTGGTGGAGGCCTACGCCAAGCGCCGTCCCAAGGAGGGCGGTGAGGTGTCCCAGGAGGTCCTGGTGGGCGAGCTCGTGGCGCAGGAGCTGCTGGTGCAGGAGGCCCTGAAGCAGGGGCTGGAGAAGGATGAGAAGCTGCAGGCGGAGCTGGAAGTGATGCGCCGCGGCCTCCTCGCCGGCCGTGCCGTGCAGTCCTACCTCGCCGCGCACCCCATCAGCGACGAGGCGCTGCAGAAGGAGTACGAGGTCCTGGCCCCGCGCATGAGCACCACCGAGTTCAAGGCCCGCCATATCCTGGTGAAGACCGAGGACGAGGCCAAGGCGGTCATCAAGGAGCTGGACGGCGGTGCCGACTTCGCGGAGCTGGCCAAGAGCAAGTCGACCGGCCCCTCCGGCAAGTCCGGTGGCGATCTGGGCTGGTTCGCCGCCAACCAGATGGTGAAACCCTTCGCCGACGCCGTCGCCGTGATGGAGAAGGGCAAGTACAGCGCCCAGCCGGTGCAGACCCAGTTCGGCTGGCACGTGATCCTGCTCGAGGACAGCCGCACCACGCCCGCTCCGGCCCTGGACGACATCCGCGATCAGCTGATCGAGTTCCTGCAGCAGCGCGCCACCCAGGAGTGGCTCGGCGAGCTGCGCGCCAAGGCCAAGATTGATCTGGGCGGCTCCTGATTCCGTGACCGATTCCAGTCCGGTCCTGCCCGCCAACGCCGGTGAGCGCATCCTGCTCACCCTGTGGGCGGGCGGGCTCTGGATTGCCGGCTACCTGGTGGCGCCGCTGCTGTTCGCCACCCTGGAGGAACGCCAGCTGGCGGGCATGGTCGCCGGGCGGGTGTTCACCGCCACCAGCTACCTGGGACTGGCCTGCGGCGCACTGCTGCTGGCCGGTGCGCTCTACCGCGAGGGTCGCCGCATCATGGGCGACTGGCGTGCGGCGGTGGTGGGCGTGATGCTGGTCCTTACCGCGGCGGGCGAGTTCCTGTTGCAGCCGCGCATGGCCGCCCTGAAGGCGGAGGGCCTGCTGGAGGGCAGCGCGGCGGCGGCCCGGTTCGGCCTCCTGCACGGCATCTCCAGCAGCCTGTGGCTGGTGAACAGCGTACTGGCCCTGGCGCTGGTGATGGCGGCCGGGACAGTCCTGTCCGGCCGTCCGATCAGGGCAGGCGGATGACCGGCGGGTCGCCGGGAAGATAGATGACGGCCACGTGGCCGATGATCTGCACCAGCTCGGCCCCGGTGGCCGCGCACAGCGAGTCGGCAAGCCCGCGCCGATCCTCGCGGTCCTCGCCGACCAGGCGGACCTTGATCAGCTCGTGGTCCCGTAGCGCCCGCGCGGTCTCGTCGATGAGCGCCTGGGTGAGGCCGGCGCTGCCCATCAGGATCACCGGGCGCAGGGAGTGAGCACGGCTGCGGAGAAAACGGTTCTGCTTGCCCGTCAGTTGCATGAGTGGTCGAGGGTTTTCAGGTTGAAAGAAAGGGGGCGTAGTTTACCGCGTGCGGGCAGGGGAATGACAGTGGCCCCGAGCCCCTTCAACGGCGTGAAGGTGGAGCTGGGCATCGCCCTGCTGCTCGGCCTGCTGCTGTGGCTGGTCCACGAGCGGCTGGTGAGCGGCACGCCGGGCCAGCTCCTGCTCCTGCTCGGCTACGGCTGGCTCGCCGCGGGGTGGCTGTTCTGGCGCACCCGCGGGGTGTTGCGCCGCCAGCGCGCCGCGGCGGCCGAACCCGACCGGGAGGCATGAGCCGTGGCCCGCTCGAAGAGCAGCAACCGCTGGCTGCAGGAACACTTCAACGATGCCTACGTGAAGCGCGCCCAGCAGGAGGGGTACCGTTCCCGGGCCGTGTTCAAGCTGCTGGAGATCCAGGACAGGGACAGCCTGCTGCGCCCGGGGATGACGGTGGTGGATCTCGGCGCCGCCCCCGGCGGCTGGTCGGAGGTGGCGGTGCGCCTGGTGGGCGACCGGGGCCGGGTGGTGGCGCTGGACATCCTGCCCATGGACGCCATCGCCGGGGTGGAGTTCATCCAGGGCGATTTCCGCGAGGACGAGGTGCTGGAACGGCTGATCGAGTGCGTGGGGAATCGGCCCGTGGACCTTGTGATGTCCGACATGGCCCCCAATATTAGTGGGACGAAGGCGGTGGACCAGCCCCGCGCGATGTACCTGGCCGAGCTGGCGCTGGATCTGGCGCGGCGGGTGCTGGCGCCGGGCGGGGATTTCCTGGTCAAGGTGTTCCAGGGCGAGGACTTCGACGCCTACCTGCGGGAGGTCCGCGGGAGCTTCGGCAAGGTCATGATTCGCAAGCCGAAAGCGTCGCGTCCGCGGTCGCGGGAAGTGTACCTGCTGGCGAGGAACTATCTCGTATAGTAACGTACTAACCAGTTGATGCCGGCGCGGCCGGCCTGTTTCCGCCCCTGTGGCCCATGCCCCCAGTTGGAACCGAGAGGGCTCTCAGATTGAACGACATGGCAAAGAACATCATCCTGTGGGTTGTGATCGCGGTCGTGCTGATGTCCGTGTTCAACAACTTCAGCCCGCGCCAGCCGGCCAACCAGCCCCTGGATTACTCCCAGTTCATCGCCGATGTGAAGTCGGGCCAGGTGCAGAAGGTGCTCATCGACGGGCGCAACATCCAGGGCGTTACGGTGAACGGCGAGCGGTTCAGCACCTACAGCCCCGGTGATGCGGGCCTGGTGGGCGACCTGCTCGAGAACAATGTCACCATCGAGGCGCGTCCGCCCGAGCAGCAGAGCCTGCTCATGCAGATCTTCATCTCCTGGTTCCCGATGCTGCTGCTCATCGGCGTGTGGATCTTCTTCATGCGCCAGATGCAGGGCGGCGGCTCCGGCCGCGGGGCCATGTCCTTCGGCAAGAGCCGGGCCCGCCTGCTGGGCGAGGACCAGGTGAAGGTGACCTTCGCCGACGTGGCCGGGGTCGAGGAGGCCAAGGAGGAGGTCAAGGAGCTGGTGGACTTCCTCCGCGATCCGGGCAAGTTCCAGAAGCTCGGCGGCAAGATTCCCCGCGGCGTGCTCATGGTGGGCACACCCGGTACCGGCAAGACCCTGCTGGCCAAGGCCATCGCCGGCGAGGCGAAGGTGCCCTTCTTCACCATTTCCGGTTCCGACTTCGTGGAGATGTTCGTGGGCGTGGGCGCCTCCCGCGTGCGCGACATGTTCGAGCAGGCCAAGAAGCACGCCCCCTGCATCATCTTCATCGACGAGATCGACGCCGTGGGCCGGCATCGCGGCGCGGGGCTCGGCGGCGGCCACGACGAGCGCGAGCAGACCCTGAACCAGCTGCTGGTGGAGATGGACGGTTTCGAGGGCAACGAGGGCGTCATCGTCATCGCCGCCACCAACCGGCCCGACGTGCTCGACCCGGCACTGCTGCGCCCGGGCCGCTTCGACCGCCAGGTGGTGGTGCCGCTGCCGGACATCCGCGGCCGCGAGCAGATCCTGCGGGTGCACATGCGCAAGGTGCCCATCTCCGACGATGTGCGCCCGGAGTACATCGCCCGCGGCACGCCCGGTTTCTCCGGCGCCGACCTGGCCAACCTGGTGAACGAGGCGGCCCTGTTCGCCGCCCGCGCCAACAAGCGGCTGGTGGACATGGACGACTTCGAGCGCGCCAAGGACAAGATCATGATGGGCGCCGAGCGCAAGTCCATGGTGATGAGCGAGTCGGAGAAGAAGCTCACGGCCTACCACGAGTCGGGCCATGCCATCGTGGGCCGGCTGGTGCCGGAGCACGATCCGGTCTACAAGGTGAGCATCATCCCCCGCGGCCGGGCGCTGGGCGTGACCATGTTCCTGCCCGAGGAAGACCGCTACAGCTATACCAAGCAGCGCCTGGAGAGCCAGATCTCCAGCCTGTTCGGCGGACGCATCGCCGAGGCGATGATCTTCGGGCCCGAGAGCGTGACCACGGGCGCCTCCAACGACATCCAGCGTGCCACCGATATCGCCCGCAACATGGTGACCAAGTGGGGGCTGTCGGAGAAGCTGGGGCCCCAGGCCTACAGCGAGGACGAGGGCGAGGTGTTCCTCGGCCGCTCGGTCACCCAGCACAAGAACGTGTCCGACGAGACGGCCCACATCATCGACGAGGAGATCCGCGCCTTCATCGATCGCAACTACCGGCGCGCCGAGCAGCTGCTGACGGACAACATCGAGAAGCTGCACATGATGGCCGAGGCGCTGATCAAGTACGAGACCATCGACGAGAAGCAGATCGACGACATCATGTCCGGGCGTCCCCCGCGCGAGCCCGAAGACTGGATCGACAGTACTCCCAGCGGCGGCGCCACCACCGGGACCGCCGATGCCCCGAAGGGGGGCGCCGGCAAGACCGACGGCACCATCGGCGGACCCGCCAGCGAGCACTGAGCCGGCGAAAGCCGCCACCCACGCCCCCGCGCGGTTCGCGCGGGGGCGTTTGTTTTTCTGCTGACCGGTGATGGGTTGAGAGACTGGCGCTGGATGTTGCGTATCATCCGCCGCTGCTCGAACGGCCGTGATGGCTCGTGAACATCACTGTTCGGCACTGAGCACAGCGAAGGGAACCATGCAGCAACCCGATGTGATCGACTGCGGCGGACGGCCGCTGGACCTGACCCGAATCCAGGTGATGGGCATTCTCAACATCACGCCGGATTCCTTCTCCGACGGCGGCGTCTTCCTGGAGCCTGAGCGGGCGGTGGCCCATGGGCGGGCCATGGTCGCCGCCGGTGCGGGCATCATCGATGTGGGCGGAGAGTCGACCCGGCCGGGGGCCACGGCGGTCAGCGAGGACGAGGAGCTCGACCGCGTGATCCCGGTGGTGGAGGCGCTTTCCGCCGCGCTGGAGGTGCCCGTATCGGTGGATACCAGCAAGCCGGGGGTGATGCGTGCCGCGGTGGCCGCCGGGGCCGGTCTCATCAACGATGTCTACGCCCTGCGCGAGCCCGGCGCGGTGGAGGCGGCGGCGGAACTCGAGGTGCCGGTGTGCCTCATGCACATGCGCGGCGAGCCCCGGACCATGCAGGTGAACCCCGAGTACGAGGACGTGGTGGGCGAGGTGCGGGCCTTCCTGAAGGAGCGCATCGCCGTGTGCGAGGCCGCGGGGATTCACCGCCAGCGCCTGCTGGCGGACCCCGGTTTCGGCTTCGGCAAGTCGCCGGAGCACAACCTGGCCCTGCTGCGCCGGCTGGAAGCCTTCACCGCCCTGGGCGTTCCGGTGCTGGCGGGCCTGTCGCGCAAGTCGCTCATCGGCCACGTGCTCGGCCGCCCGGTGGACGAGCGCCTCGCCGGCAGCATCGCCCTGGCGGTTCTCGCCGCCACCCGCGGGGCGCGCATCCTGCGGGTCCACGACGTCGCCGAGACCGTCGACGCGGTGCGCATGGTCGAGGCGGTTCTCGGCAGCTGAGCCGGCGGGTCCTCCACCGACAGGATGAACCGTTATATCCGCAGATTGCGCAGATTACGCCGATTCATTTTAGCGGAGTTTGCCTCTGCTCCCGGTGGAAACCCGGGTACGGTGCCCGTGTCCGGACTTGCGCGCTGCGGGTGCCGCCGTAGTCGCCAGGAGGTCCAGTGGACGATCCGTGAGGGATCGTCCCCTCTGTGTAATCCGCGTAATCCGCGTAATCTGCGGATAGAACGATATTTTGTGACTTTCACCCCTTCATGGTGAAATTCACTTTCCAATGACACGACCACCTCAGGGAGAGGGCAGGGTGAGCAACGGGAAACGCTATTTCGGGACCGACGGGGTGCGCGGACACGTGGGCGTGCCGCCCATTACGCCGGACTTCGTGCTCAAGCTGGGCTGGGCCGCCGGGCGGGTGCTGGCCCGCGGCGGCCAGAGCCGGGTGCTGGTGGGCAAGGACACGCGCATCTCCGGCTACATGTTCGAGTCGGCCCTGGAGGCGGGGCTGTCGGCGGCGGGTGTCGACATCCTCCTGCTCGGGCCGATGCCCACGCCCGCCATCGCCTATCTGACCCGGACCCTGCGTGCCGATGCCGGCATCGTCATCAGCGCCTCCCACAATCCCCATCACGACAACGGCATCAAGTTCTTCTCCAGCTCAGGGCAGAAGCTTTCCGATGAGTTGGAGCTGGCCATCGAGCAGCAGCTGGACGAGCCCATGACCACGGTGGAGTCCTCGCGGCTGGGCAAGGCCGAGCGGGTGGTGGATGCGCCGGGACGCTACATCGAGTTCTGCAAGAGCACCGTGCCCATGCGCATGAGCCTGCGCGGGCTGAAGCTGGTCATCGACTGCGCCCACGGCGCGACCTATCATGTCGCGCCGAGCGTGTTCCGCGAACTGGGCGCCCAGGTCCGTGCCATCGGCGTGGAGCCTGACGGCCTCAACATCAATGCCGGTTTCGGCTCCACCCAGCCGGAAGCGCTGCGCCGCGGCGTGCGGGAGTGGGGCGCGGATCTCGGCATCGCCTTCGACGGGGACGGCGACCGGGTGATCATGGCGGACCGTAACGGTGAGCTGGTGGACGGCGACGAGCTGCTCTACATCATCGCCTGCGCGCGCCAGCGCAGCGGCGAGCTGGAGGGCGCCGTGGTGGGGACCGTGATGAGCAACCTGGGCCTCGAGGTGGCGCTGCGCGAGCGCGGCATCGAACTCACCCGGACGGCGGTCGGCGACCGCTACGTACTCGAGCAGCTGGAGCTTAACGACTGGACCCTGGGCGGGGAGTCCTCCGGCCACATTATCTGCCGCGACCGCACCAGCACCGGTGACGGCATCGTCTCCGCGCTGCAGGTGCTGGCCGAAATGGTGGCCACCGGCCGCCCCCTCGACGAGCTCCGGGCCGGAATGCGCAAGTTCCCCCAGCGACTCCTGAATGTGCGGGTGGCGGAGCGTGGCGACCCGTGCGCCATCCCCGCGGTGACCGCGGCGGTGCAGTCGGCCGAGGTGCAGCTCGGCGCCCGCGGGCGGGTGCTGCTGCGCCCCTCGGGGACGGAACCGGTGATCCGGGTCATGGTGGAGGGCGAGGACGCCGCCGAGGTGGACGCCCTGGCCCGGACCATCGCCAAGGCCGTGGAGTCCGCCATGGCGGCCTGAAGACGCAGGGAAGGCCCGAAGGGCAAATAGACAGGAGTTACAGGATTGACGGGATTATCTGGTCCCGGCTTCGCTGGGTTGCCGGAGAGCCTGGAGTGTGGGCCGGCAGCCCAGGCAGGTTCAGTGTGACAACCGGCAGCCTGTCAATTGCTTGTTCGCCGTCGGCACCCTCCGGGGATACCGGTTTCCGCATCAATCCTGTTCATCCTGTCAATCCTGTCTATTTTTTATCTTCTTCGTGCCTTCGTGGTGAATGAACGACATGCCGGGGAGCCGCGCTGCGGAGGTCCGGGTCTTGTCAGTGGCGCGTTTCCACGGTAACATCCGCAGCCTTTCTGATGTAAGCGACGATGGAGTCAACGATGCGCAAGCCCCTGGTGGCCGGCAACTGGAAGATGAACGGTACGCGTGAGAGCGCCCGTACGCTTCTCGACGGCATCAAGGCGGGCGCCATGGCGGTGAACGGTGCCGATCTGGCGGTGTGCGTGCCCTACGTGTTCCTGCAGCAGGTCCAGGAAGCGCTCGATGGCAGCCCGATTGCCTGGGGCGGCCAGGATCTGAGCAAGGAGCCCAAGGGCGCCTTCACGGGCGACATTTCGGCCGCCATGCTGCTCGAGTTCGGCTGCCGCTTCGTCATCGTCGGCCACTCCGAGCGCCGGACCCTGCACGGGGAGAGCGACACGGAGGTGGCCGAGAAGACCGCCGCCGCCCTCGAGGCGGGACTGACCCCCATCGTCTGCGTGGGGGAGACCCTCGAGGAGCGCGAGCAGGACGTCACCAACGACGTCGTCGGGCGGCAGCTGGACGCGGTCCTCGCCCGGGTCGGCTCCGCGGGCCTGGGACGCTGCGTGGTGGCCTACGAGCCGGTCTGGGCCATCGGCACCGGCCGCACGGCCACGCCGGAACAGGCCCAGGAGGTCCATGCCTTCATCCGCGCCCGGGTGGCGGCCGAGGATGCCGAGGTGGCCGGGGCTCTGAAGATTCTCTACGGCGGCAGCATGAAGCCGGACAATGCGGCCGAACTGTGCGCCAAGCCCGATATCGACGGCGGCCTCATCGGTGGCGCCTCGCTGGTGGCGGAAGACTTCCTGGCCATCGGCCGGGCCGCGGGCGGCAGCTGACATGAATGCACTGCTGACCGTTCTGCACGTTTTCGTGGCCGTGGGGCTGATCGCCCTGGTCCTGATCCAGCACGGCAAGGGCGCCGATGCCGGCGCGGCCTTCGGCAGCGGTGCCTCGGCGACCGTGTTCGGCAGCCAGGGGTCGGCCACCTTCCTGTCGCGGGTGACCGCCGGGCTGGCGGCGCTGTTCTTCATCACCAGCCTGACCCTCGCCTACATGGCCGGGAGCCGGGAGGCGCCCACCAGCGTGACCGAGCGGGTGGCTCCCGTGGAGCAGGAAGCTCCGGTGAGCGCGCCGGTCCAGGGTGGCAGCGACGTGCCCAGTCTTCCGGCGGGAGCCGGGGAGACCGCCGGCGGCGATGCGCCTCCGGTATCCGCGCCGCCCGCACAGCCCGCGGAGGCTCCGGCCGGACAGAACTGACAGACGACGATTACGCCGAAGTGGTGGAACTGGTAGACACGCCATCTTGAGGGGGTGGTGGCGCAAGCCGTGTGGGTTCGAGTCCCACCTTCGGCACCAATACGAGAGACGGCATTCTCCATGGTTCGGAGAATGCCGTTTTTTTATGCCCTAAAAATAACTTAGGGTCCATAAAATAACCTTATTTCATATAAGGTACTGAATTATAAAGCCTATTCCTGCTGGTAAAATTTGACACAACTCACGCCTCATCGTAGACTGCCGACCGCGACATGAAATGACCACCCGGCTGGTGCGGGTAACCCGCCGAACTCTGACCGCTGGTGGCGGAGGACAACGGATGCTTGAGAACTACCTGCCCATCCTGGTGTTCCTGGGGGTCGGGATATTGTTCGGAGTCGGCCCCATGGTGGCGGGAGCGCTGCTCGGCCCGCGCCGGCCTGATGCCGAGAAGCTCTCGCCCTACGAGTGCGGCTTTGAAGCGTTCGAGGATGCGCGCATGAAGTTCGACGTGCGCTACTACCTCGTCGCCATCCTGTTCATCATCTTCGATCTCGAAATCGCCTTCCTGTTCCCCTGGGCCGTCGTGCTGGACCGCATCGGCGTGTTCGGCATCCTCGCCATGGGCCTGTTCCTGGGGATCCTGGTCATCGGATTCATCTACGAATGGAAAAAGGGAGCCCTGGAATGGGAGTAGCCGCGCGAGCAGGGAGCAGGGGCCCCGCGCAGCGGGGATGCGAGCGTCCGCGAGTCGCGGCCCGCCGGCCGCAAGGCACGGAGCTGGACGTTATTCCCGGGTTGGCGCGGTCGGCCGCGCGAGCAGGGAGCAGGGGCCCCGCGCAGCGGGGATGCGAGCGTCCGCGAGTCGCGGCCCGCCGGCCGCGGGGCACGGAGCTGGACGGTATTCCCGGGTTGGCGCGGTCGGCCGCGCGAGCAGGGAGCAGGGGCCCCGCGCAGCGGGGATGCGAGCGTCCGCGAGTCGCGGCCCGCCGGCTGCCGGCAATGTCTCTGGGAGATGTCTGCAATGGGCATTGAGGGTGTCCTCGAAAAGGGCGTGGTCACCACGACCGCCGACAAGCTCATCAACTGGGCGCGCACGGGCTCCATGTGGCCCATGACCTTCGGTCTGGCCTGCTGCGCGGTGGAGATGATGCACGCGGGAGCCTCCCGCTACGATCTCGATCGTTTCGGCATCATGTTCCGGCCCAGCCCGCGCCAGTCCGACGTGATGATCGTGGCCGGCACCCTGTGCAACAAGATGGCGCCGGCGCTGCGCAAGGTCTACGACCAGATGCCGGAACCGCGCTGGGTCATCTCCATGGGCTCCTGCGCGAACGGCGGCGGCTACTACCACTACTCCTACTCGGTGGTGCGCGGTTGCGACCGCATCGTGCCCGTGGACATCTACGTGCCGGGCTGTCCGCCCACGGCGGAAGCGCTTCTGTACGGAATACTCCAGTTGCAGAACAAGATCCGTCGAACCAATACCATTGCCCGTTGAGAGACTCCTCTGATGGCTGACGTGCAGACACTGGCAGCCCGGGTCCGGGAGCGCCTGGGCGAGCGGGTAACAATCAGCGACCATGTCACGGACATGGTCACCGCGGAGGTCCGGCCCGAACACCTGCTGGAGGTCTGCCAGGCGCTCCGCGACGAGGCGGCCTTCGGCTTCGAGCAGCTGACCGATCTCTGTGGCGTCGACTACCTCACCTACGGACAGGCCGAGTGGGCCACCGAGAGCGTGAGCGGCACCGGGTTCAGCCGCGGCGTGGCCGGCCAGCCGGCTGCCGGGGAGCGCGAGGGGCCGCGTTTCGCCGTGGTCTACCACCTCATCTCCTACCGCAACAATCATCGCCTGCGCCTGCGGGTCTTCGCCGCCGGCGAGCCGCCCCTGGTGGACTCGGTGGTGGAGATCTGGGCGGCGGCCAACTGGTTCGAGCGCGAGGCCTTCGATCTCTACGGCATCCTGTTCAACGGCCATCCGGACCTGCGCCGCATCCTCACCGACTACGGTTTCATCGGCCATCCGTTCCGCAAGGATTTCCCCCTCTCCGGCAACGTCGAGATGCGCTACGACCCGGAGCAGGCGCGGGTCGTCTACGAGCCGGTGGATATCGAGCCGCGCGTGCTGGTGCCGCGGGTCATCCGTCACGATCACCGCTACCGCCAGGAACCGGCCAAGCCGGAGGGATCCGATGCCTGAGATCCGCAACTACACCCTGAACTTCGGTCCCCAGCATCCCGCGGCCCACGGCGTGCTGCGCCTGGTGCTGGAGATGGACGGCGAGGTGATCTCGCGCGCCGATCCCCATATCGGCCTGCTCCATCGCGCCACCGAAAAGCTGGCCGAGAGCAAGCCCTACAACCAGAGCATCGGCTACATGGACCGGCTCGACTACGTCTCCATGATGTGCAACGAGCACGGCTACGTCCTGGCCATGGAGAAGCTGCTCGGCGTGCAGGTGCCAATCCGCGCCCAGTACATCCGGGTGATGTTCGACGAGATCACCCGCATCCTGAACCACCTGCTCTGGCTCGGCACCCACGCCCTGGACGTGGGCGCCATGGCGATGTTCCTCTACTGCTTCCGCGAGCGCGAGGACCTCTTCGACTGCTACGAGGCGGTGAGCGGCGCGCGCATGCACGCCACCTACTACCGCCCGGGCGGGGTCTACCGCGATCTGCCCGAGAGCATGCCCCACTACCAGCCCTCCAAGTGGCACGACGCCAAGGATGTGGCCCGGCTCAACGAGAACCGCCAGGGCTCGCTGCTGGACTTCATCTGGGACTTCACCGAGCGCTTCCCGGGCCGGGTGGACGAGTACGAGACCCTGCTCACCGACAACCGCATCTGGAAGCAGCGGACGGTGAACATCGGTGTGGTCACCGCCGAGCGCGCCCTGCAGCTCGGGCTCACGGGGCCGATGCTGCGCGGTTCCGGGGTGGAGTGGGACCTGCGCAAGAAGCAGCCCTACGAGGTCTACGATCGCCTCGACTTCGACATTCCCGTGGGGGTCAACGGCGACTCCTACGATCGCTACCTGGTCCGCATCGAGGAGATGCGCCAGAGCAACCGCATCATCCGCCAGTGCGTGGAGTGGCTGCGCAAGAACCCGGGGCCGGTGATGGTGGACGATCACAAGGTCGCGCCGCCGCCGCGCGAAGAGATGAAGGCGGACATGGAGGCCCTCATCCACCACTTCAAGCTCTTCACCGAGGGTTTCTGCCTGCCCGAGGGGGAGGTCTATGCCGGCATCGAGCACCCCAAGGGGGAGTTCGGCGTCTACCTGGTCTCCGACGGCGCCAACAAGCCCTACCGGCTCAAGATCCGCGCGCCGGGCTTCGCCCACCTCGCGGCGATGGACGAGATGGTGCGCGGCCACATGCTGGCGGACGTGGTCACCGTGATCGGGACCCAGGATATCGTGTTCGGGGAGATTGACCGCTGATGAGTGAGAACCCGACTCCGCAGCTCTCCGCCGCGGCCCGCGCCGAGATCGATCGCTGGGTGGCGAAGTATCCCGCGGATCGCAAGTCATCCGCTGTGATGGCGGCCCTCAGCGTGGTGCAGGAGGAGAACGGCGGCTGGATCAGCCGCGAGTACATGGACGCCATCGCCGCGTACCTGGAGATGCCGCCCATCGCCGTGTACGAGGTGGCCACCTTCTATTCCATGTACGAGCTGGAGCCGGTGGGTCGGCACAAGATCTGCCTGTGCACCAACATCTCCTGCATGCTGTGCGGTTCCGAGTCGCTGCAGTCCCACCTGGAGCAGCGTCTCGGCATCCGGATGGGGGAGACCACCCCCGACGGCCGTTTCACCCTCAAGGAGGTCGAGTGCCTCGGGGCCTGCGCCCACGCGCCGGTGGCGCAGCTGGGGCACGACTACCACGAGAAGCTCACCCCGGAACGGCTGGACGAGATCCTGGACGGGCTGGAGTGAGCGCCGTTGCAGCCGTCCAGCGTACCTGACCGGTTCGGTTCCGATACCCAGTAACGAGAGACCCATGGCCAACGAAGTCTGCTTCCGTACCCTGCACCTGGAGAAGCCCTGGACGCTGGAGAGCTATCTCAGCGTCGGCGGCTACTCGGTGTGGAAGAGGATCCTCAAGGAGAAGACCCCGCCCGAGGCCATCATCGAGGAGCTCAAGACCTCGAAGCTGCGCGGCCGCGGCGGCGCCGGGTTCCCCACCGGGTTGAAGTGGAGCTTCATGCCCCGCAACGCACCGGGTCAGAAATACGTGGTGTGCAACTCCGACGAGGGCGAGCCGGGTACCTGCAAGGACCGCGACATCCTCCGCTACAACCCCCACCAGGTGATCGAGGGCATGGCCATCGCCGGCTACGTCTTCGGCTCGACCGCCGGCTACAACTACATCCGCGGCGAGTTCTGGGAGCCCTACCAGCGTTTCGAGGGAGCGCTGGAGGAGGCCTACGCGGCCGGGCTGCTGGGCCGGGACATCCAGGGCTCGGGCGTGGATTTCGATCTCTATACCCACCTCGGCGCGGGCGCCTACATCTGCGGCGAGGAGACGGCGCTGCTGGAGTCCATCGAGGGCAAGAAGGGCCAGCCGCGCTTCAAGCCGCCGTTCCCGGCCAACTACGGCCTGTTCGGACGCCCCACCACCATCAACAACACCGAGAGCCTGGCCTCGGTGCCGGTGATCCTGGAGAAGGGCGGGGAGTGGTTCGCGGGGCTCGGCACCGAGGGCTCCGGCGGCACCAAGATCTTCAGCGTCTCCGGTCACGTGAACCGGCCCGGCAACTTCGAGGTGCCCATGGGGACTCCGTTCGCCGAGCTGCTGGAGATGGCCGGCGGGGTGCGCGACGGTCACCGCCTGAAGGCGGTCATCCCGGGCGGTTCCTCGGTGCCGGTGGTGCCCGGGCACGTGATGATGCAGGTGGACATGGACTACGACGCCATCGCCAAGGCCGGCTCGATGCTGGGTGCCGGCTCGGTGATCGTGATGGACGAGACCACCTGCATGGTCAAGACCCTGGCCCGGCTTTCCCACTTCTACTACGAGGAGTCCTGCGGCCAGTGCACGCCGTGCCGCGAGGGCACCGGCTGGCTGTCCCGGGTCCTGCATCGCATCGAGCACGGCCAGGGGCGCCCCGAGGACCTGGACCTGCTGGACAACGTGGCCGGCAACATCATGGGCCGCACCATCTGCGCCCTGGGCGATGCCGCGGCGATGCCGGTGCAGAGTTTCCTCAAGCATTTCCGGGACGAGTTCGAGTACCACATCGAGCACAAGCGGTGCATGGTCTCCGCGGCGTGACGCCGGCACGGACAGGACAGCGACGAGCCAACGCATGAGCAAGGTCAAGATCGAGATCAACGGCATCCCCCTGGAAGTCGAGCAGGGGATGATGGTCATCGAGGCCGCGGACCAGGTCGGCATCACCATTCCGCGCTTCTGCTACCACAAGAAGCTGTCGGTGGCCGCCAACTGCCGCATGTGCCTGGTGGAGGTGGAGCGGGCGCCGAAGCCACTGCCCGCCTGCGCCACGCCGGTGAGCGAGGGCATGAAGGTCTTCACCGACTCGCCCCGCGCCATCGCCGCGCAGAAGGCGGTCATGGAGTTCCTGCTCATCAACCATCCGCTGGACTGCCCCATCTGCGACCAGGGCGGCGAGTGCGAGCTGCAGGACGTGGCCGTGGGCTACGGCGGCGACGTCTCCCGCTTCAGCGAGGGCAAGCGGGTGGTGAAGGACAAGGACATCGGTCCGCTCATCGCCACCGACATGACCCGCTGCATCCACTGCACCCGCTGCGTGCGTTTCGGCGCCGAGATCGCCGGCGTGCGCGAGCTGGGCGCCACCGGTCGCGGCGAGCACACCGAGATCGGCACCTACGTCGCCCGGACGGTGGCCTCCGAGCTCTCGGGCAACGTCATCGACCTGTGCCCGGTGGGCGCCCTGACCTCCCGGCCGTTCCGCTACCAGGCCCGCGCCTGGGAGCTGCGCCAGCACCCCAGCGTGGCGCCCCATGACTGTGTCGGTTCCAACCTCTGGGTCCATACCCGCCGCGGCGAGGTGCTGCGCGCGGTGCCGCGGGAGAACGAGGCGGTCAACGAGGTGTGGCTCTCCGACCGCGACCGCTTCGGCTACGAGGGGCTCAACCATCCCGAACGCCTGCGCCGGCCCCTGCAGCGCGGCGCCGACGGCCAGTGGCGCGAGGTGGACTGGGACACGGCGCTGACCGCCGCGGCCACCGGCCTCAAGCAGGTGCTGGAGCAGCACGGCGCCGGACGCCTGGGCGCGCTGGTCTCGCCCTCGTCGACGGTTGAGGAACTCTACCTGGCCCAGGCGGTGATCCGCGGACTGGGGGGGCGCAATATCGACCACCGGCTGCGCCAGTCCAGCTTCGAGGACCAGGACCGCGCGCCGCTCTTCCCCTGGCTCGGCCAGGCCATCGCGGATCTTGAGGCGGTCGATGCGGCGCTGGTGGTGGGCGCGAACCTGCGCAAGGAGCAGCCGCTCATCGCCCATCGCCTGCGCAAGGCGGCGCTGCGGGGCGCGGACATCACCTTCCTCTCCGGGGTGGACCACGAGCAGACCTTCCCGGCCACAACCCTGGCCGCGGCCCCGGACACCTGGACCCATACCCTGGCCGGCATCGCCCGGGCGGCGCTGGAGGCGGGCACCGCGCCGCGCCCCGAGGGGTTGCCGCAGCTGGTCTCCGAGACCGCCGCGGACGATATGCACCGTGAGCTTGCCGCCCGGCTGGCGCAGGCCGGTTCGGCCACCGTGCTGCTGGGGGTACAGGCCATGGCTCACCCGGACCTGCACCTGCTGCGCTGCCTGGCGAGTGTCATCAGCGAGCTGACCGGCGCCCGGCTGGGCTACCTCACCGAGGGGGCCAACGGCGCCGGCGCCTGGCTCGCCGGCGCGGTGCCGCACCGGGAACCCGGTGGCAAGGCGCTGAGCGAGCCGGGTCTCGATGCCGGCGCCATGCGCGAGGCCGGCCTGCGGGGCTGGCTGCTGCTGGGGGTGGAACCCGGCCGCGACTGCGCCGACCCGGCGGCCACCGCCGCGGCGGTGGCCGGGGCGGAGTTCGTGCTGGCCCTGTCGGCCTATGCCGGCGCGGACCTGCTGCAGCACGCCCACCTGATCCTGCCGGTGACGCCCTTCACCGAGACCGCCGGCACCTTCGTCAACGCCGAGGGCCGCTGGCAGAGCTTCGGCGGCGTCGCCCCGCCGCTGGGCGAGGCGCGCCCGGGCTGGAAGGTGCTGCGGGTGCTGGGCAACCTGCTCGGGCTGCAGGGCTTCGACTACGACAGCGCCGAGGAGGTGCTGGCGGCGGTGCGGGCGGCCGTCGGCGAGCCGCAGCCGAGCAACCAGCTCGCCTGGCGCTGCCCGCCGGGCCTGCCGGCGCCCGGCGCCGAACCGGTGCGGCTGGGCGAGGTTCCGCTCTACGCGGTGGACGCCATCGTGCGCCGGGCCGCGGCCCTGCAGCGGACCGCCGATGCCCGCGCCGCGGCCTGCGTGCGCATCGCGCCGGCACTGGCCGAGCGCCTGGGCCTGACCGGTGCCGAGCGGGTGACCGTGCGCCAGGGCGAGGGCAGCGCCACGCTGCCGCTGGTAGTCGACCCGCGGGTCGCCGACCGGGTGGTGGTGGTCCCGGCGGGACTGGCCGAGACGGCGGCGCTGGGGGCCTCCTACGGGCCCGTGACGCTGGAGCGGGGTTGAGACGATGGCTGATTCCAACGGGTATCTGCTGAGGGACGGGCGCGGGTGATGTTCGACTGGTTCATGAATCCGGAAGGGCCGATGGTCCTGGTGGTGATCCTCATCAAGATCATCGCGCTGGTGATGCCGCTGATGCTGGGCGTGGCCTACCTGACCTTCGCCGAGCGCAAGGTCATCGCCTACCTCCATGTGCGGGTGGGGCCCAACCGGGTCGGGCCGCGCGGCTGGCTGCAGCCCATCGCCGATGCGCTCAAGCTGGTGATGAAGGAGCTGCTGGTGCCCAGCGCGGCCAACCGCTACCTGTTCATGCTCGGCCCCGTCATGGCCATCGCGCCGGCGCTGACCGCCTGGGCGGTGGTGCCGGTGGGCGAGGGGATGGTCATCGCCGACATCAATGCCGGCCTGCTGTTCCTGCTCGCCATGACCTCCATGGGCGTGTACGGCATCATCGTCGCCGGCTGGGCCTCCAACTCCAAGTACGCCTTCCTCAGCGCCATGCGCGCCGGGGCCCAGATGATCTCCTACGAGATCGCCATGGGCTTCGCGCTGGTGGGTGTGCTGATGGCCGCCGGGAGCCTCAACCTGAGCCAGATCGTGGCGGCCCAGCAGGGCAGTCTCCTGCACTGGTTCTGGCTGCCGCTGCTGCCGCTGTTCCTGGTCTACTTCATCTCCGGCGTGGCCGAGACCAACCGCTCGCCCTTCGACGTGGCCGAGGGCGAGTCGGAAATCGTGGCCGGCTTCCACGTGGAGTACTCGGGCATGGCCTTCGCCGTGTTCTTCCTGGCCGAGTACGCCAACATGATCCTCATCGCCACCCTGACCGCGATCCTGTTCACCGGCGGCTGGCTGTCGCCGTTCCAGGGCATCCCGGTGCTGGAGGGGCTGTTCGCCTGGGTGCCGGGGACGATCTGGCTGCTGCTGAAGGTGTGCGTGTTCCTGTTCTTCTTCCTCTGGTTCCGCGCCACCTTCCCCCGCTACCGCTACGACCAGATCATGCGCCTGGGCTGGAAGGTGTTCATCCCGGTGACCATCGTCTGGATCTTTGCCGAAGGCGCCGCAGTCCTGGCCGGCCTCGGGCCGTGGTTCGACTGAGGAGGAGAACGTGAGCGCTCTGCAACGCTACATCAAGAGCTTCCTGCTGTGGGAGCTGGCCATGGGGCTCAAGCTCACGGGCCGGTACCTGTTCGCACGGAAGATCACGGTCCAGTACCCGGATGAGAAGACGCCGCTGTCGCCGCGCTTCCGCGGCCTGCACGCCCTGCGCCGCTACCCCAACGGCGAGGAGCGCTGCATCGCCTGCAAGCTGTGCGAGGCGGTGTGCCCGGCGCTGGCCATCACCATCGAGGCCGAGCCCCGCGAGGACGGCTCGCGCCGGACCACGCGTTACGACATCGATCTGTTCAAGTGCATCTTCTGCGGCTTCTGCGAGGAGTCCTGCCCCGTGGATTCCATCGTCGAGACCCGGATCTTCGAGTACCACTTCGAAAAGCGCGGCGAGCAGATCATGACCAAGGACAAACTGCTGGCCATCGGTGACCGGTTCGAGGCGCAGATCGCGGCCGACCGTGCCGCCGATGCGCCCTATCGTTGACGGGCTGCCGAGTAACGAGAGCGAGAGATTATGGAGCAGGCGATCTTCTACTTCTTCTCCGCGGTGCTCATCTTCGCCGCCGGGATGGTAATCACGGCCCGCAACCCGGTGCACGCGGTGCTGTTCCTGGTGCTGGCCTTCTTCACCAGCGCGGCGCTGTGGCTGCTGCTGGAGGCGGAGTTCCTGGCCATCGTGCTGGTGCTGGTCTACGTGGGCGCGGTGATGGTGCTGTTCCTGTTCGTGGTGATGATGCTGGACATCAACCTGGCGCCGCTGCGGGAGGGCTTCGCCCGCTACCTGCCCATCGGGGTCCTGGTGCTGGCGCTGGTGGTGCTGGAGATGGTGCTGGTGGTGGGGCCGCGCCTGTTCGGTCCGGAGGCGGTGGCCGCCCCGGCCCGCCAGGCGGCGGAGCACAGCAATACCGAGACCCTCGGCGAGCTGCTCTACACCGTCTACGTCTATCCCTTCGAGGTGGCGTCGGTGATTCTGCTGGTGGCCATCGTGGCGGCCATCGCGCTGACCCTGCGCCGCCGCCCCGACACCCGGAAGCAGGAGGTGGGCCGACAGGTGGCGGTGAATCGCAGCGAGCGGGTGCGGCTGGTGCGCATGGCCGCGGAACGACCGAAGCGCTGAGGGCGCGGAAGATCAACGGGGGCGAGTCCCCGCCGACAGGACAACGAGAACAGGCGAACCATGATTCCGCTTTCCAATTACCTCGTCGTGGGGGCCGTGCTCTTCGGTCTGAGCATGGCGGGCATCGTGCTCAACCGCAAGAACATCATCGTGCTGCTGATGTGCGTGGAGCTGATGCTGCTGGCGGTGAACACCAACTTCATTGCCTTCTCCCACTACCTGGGGGATACGGCGGGCCAGGTGTTCGTGTTCTTCATCCTCACCGTGGCGGCGGCCGAGGCGGCCATCGGCCTGGCCATCCTGGTGGTGCTGTTCCGCAACCGGCGCACCATCAACGTCGAGGATCTGGACGAGCTTAAGGGGTAGGGGCAGGCCATGGAGAACATCTATCTGACCATCGTCCTGGCGCCCCTGGCGGGCGCCATCATCGCCGGGCTGTTCGGCCGCTACATCGGCCGCGCCGGCGCCCATGGCGTGACCATCCTCGGCGTGGCGGTCTCCACCGCGCTGTCGTTCCTGGTGTTCAAGCACATCGTCATCGACGGCGCCGCGGCCGAGAACCTCAGCGTCTATACCTGGGCGGTCAGCGACGGGGTGCAGTTCGAAGTGGGCTTCCTGGTGGATTCCCTCACGGCGGTGATGATCTCGGTGGTCACCTTCGTGTCGCTGATGGTGCACATCTACACCATCGGCTACATGGCCGACGACGAGCACAACTGGAAGGACGGCAGCCTGTCCGGCAACAACAGCTACCAGCGCTTCTTCAGCTACATCTCGCTGTTCACCTTCTCCATGCTCATGCTGGTGATGTCCAACAACTTCCTCCAGCTGTTCTTCGGCTGGGAGGCGGTGGGCCTGGTCTCCTACCTGCTCATCGGTTTCTGGTTCCAGCGCGACACGGCCATCTACGCCAACCTGAAGGCGTTCCTGGTGAACCGCGTGGGCGACTTCGGCTTCCTGCTCGGCATCGCCGCGGTGCTCATGTACTTCAACAGCCTCGACTATGCCGACGTGTTCGCCGCCGCGCCGCTGCTGAAGGAGATGACCATCCAGGTCCTGCCCGGCAGCGACTGGTCGCTGCTCTCCGTCATCGGCATCCTGCTGTTCATCGGCGCCATGGGCAAGTCGGCCCAGGTGCCCCTGCACGTGTGGCTGCCCGACTCCATGGAGGGCCCCACGCCCATCTCCGCGCTCATCCATGCCGCCACCATGGTGACCGCCGGCGTGTTCATGGTGGCGCGCATGTCGCCCCTGTACGAGCTCTCGGAGACGGCGCTGGGCTTCATCCTCGTCATCGGCGCCACCACCGCCCTGTTCATGGGTCTGGTGGGCCTGGTGCAGAACGACATCAAGCGGGTGGTGGCCTACTCCACCCTGTCCCAGCTCGGCTACATGATGGTGGGCCTGGGCGCCTCGGCCTACGCCGCCGGCATCTTCCATCTCGCCACCCACGCCTTCTTCAAGGCGCTGCTGTTCCTGGCCGCGGGCTCGGTCATCATCGCCATGCACCACGAGCAGGACATCCGCAAGATGGGCGGCCTGAAGAAGTACATGCCCATCACCTACTGGACCTCCCTGGTGGGATCGCTGGCGCTCATCGGCTTCCCGGGCTTCTCCGGCTTCTACTCCAAGGACGCCGTCATCGAGGCGGTGCACCTGTCCCAGGTGCCGGGCTCCGGCTACGCCTACTTCTGCGTGCTGATCGGGGTGTTCGTCACCGCGCTCTATTCCTTCCGCATGTTCTTCCTGGTGTTCCACACCGAGGAGCGGATGGACGAGCACACCCGCTCCCATCTGCACGAGTCGCCCTGGGTGGTGACCCTGCCGCTGGTGCTGCTGGCGATCCCGTCGGTCATCGCCGGGTTCCTGTTCGTGGGGCCGATGCTGTTCCAGGGCCTGCTGGGCGAGGCGATCAGCGTGCTGCCCGGCCACGACGTGCTCGCGGAGCTGGGCGCCGAGTACCACGGCCCGCTGGCGATGCTGCTGCACGGTCTGCTGGCGCCGCCCTTCTGGCTGGCCGCGGCCGGCGTGGCCAGCGCCTGGTACGTCTACACCCGGCGGCCGGACATCGCCGAGAACATCCGCGCCCGGGTGCAGGGCCTGTACACGCTGCTGGACCACAAGTACTACTTCGATGAATTCAACGATCGCGTGTTCGCCAGCGGCGGGCGCGGCCTCGGCCGCCTGCTCTGGCGGGCCGGTGACGCGACGCTCATCGACGGCTGGCTGGTGAACGGCACCGCCAACACCGTCGGACGCCTGGCCGGGGTGTTGCGCCGGGTGCAGTCGGGCTACCTCTACCACTACGCCTTCGCCATGATCATCGGTCTGGTGGGGATGCTCAGCTGGATGCTGTTCGGTTGAGCGGGGTTCGCCGCGCGGCTCGTGTCCGCGCCGTGCACAGAACAAGAGACAAGGGCTAAAGGACCCATTCCATGACGGATCTACCGCTTCTGAGTCTGCTCGTCTGGGCGCCCGTGGTGGGCGGCGCACTGGTGCTCGCCACCGGTGGCGACCGCAACGCGCTGGCGGCGCGAACCGTGGCCCTGCTGGCCGCGGTCGGCGTGCTGCTGCTGTGCGTACCCCTGTGGACCGGCTTCTCCACCGGCACGGCCGAGATGCAGTTCGTGGAACGGCACGCCTGGATCCCCGCCTTCAACGTGGAGTACTACCTGGGCGTGGACGGCATCTCCATGCCTCTCATCGTGCTCACCAGCTTCACCACCGTACTGGTGGTCATCGCCGGCTGGGAGGTGATCCAGGAGCGGGTGGCCCAGTACCTCGCGGCCTTCCTGATCATGGAAGGGCTGATGAACGGCGTGTTCGCCGCCCTCGACGGCATCCTCTTCTACGTCTTCTGGGAGGCGATGCTGATCCCGATGTTCCTCATCATCGGCATCTGGGGCGGCCCGCGGCGCATCTACGCCACCATCAAGTTCTTCCTCTACACCTTCCTCGGGTCGGTGTTCATGCTGGTGGCGCTGATCTACCTCTACCTGCAGTCCGGCAGCTTCTCCATCCTCGATTTCCACACGCTGCCGCTCGGCATGACCGCCCAGGTGCTCATCTTCCTGGCGTTCCTGCTCGCCTTCGCGGTCAAGGTGCCCATGTGGCCGGTGCACACCTGGCTGCCGGACGCCCACGTGGAGGCGCCCACCGGCGGCTCGGTGGTGCTGGCGGCCATCATGCTGAAGATGGGCACCTACGGCTTCGTGCGCTTCAGCCTGCCCATCACCCCCGATGCCAGCGCCTCGCTCGACGGCCTGATGATCGCCCTGTCCCTGGTGGCGGTGGTCTACATCGGCTTCGTGGCGCTGGTGCAGGAGGACATGAAGAAGCTCATCGCCTATTCCTCCATCGCCCACATGGGCTTCGTGACCCTCGGCTTCTTCATTCCCTTCACCATCCTGGCGGCCACCGGCAGCAGCAGCGGCGCGGCCATGGGCATCGAGGGCGCGCTGGTGCAGATGATCTCCCACGGCTTCGTCTCCGGCGCGCTGTTCCTGTGCGTGGGCGTGATGTACGACCGGCTGCACTCGCGCCAGATCCGCGACTACGGCGGCGTGGCCAACACCATGCCGTCCTTCGCCGCCTTCATGATGCTGTTCGCCATGGCCAATGCCGGACTGCCCGGCACCTCGGGCTTCGTGGGCGAGTTCATGGTCATCCTGGCCAGCTTCAAGGCCAATTTCTGGATCGCCTTCCTGGCGGCGATGACCCTGATCCTGGGCGCCGCCTACACCCTGTGGATGTACAAGCGGGTGCTGTTCGGCGCCGTGGTGCACGAGGGGGTGGCGGCGCTGAAGGACATCAACCTGCGCGAGCGCCTGGTGCTGGTGCTGCTGGCCGCGACCGTCCTGGTGGTCGGGTTGTGGCCGGCGCCGCTGCTGGACGTGATGCATGCCTCGGTGGACAACCTCGTGGTCCACATGATGCAGAGCAAGTTACCCTGAGGAACCTGGACGGGGCGCGCATCCCGCGCCCCGTCGCTGGCGTGATGTAACCCGGAGGTTGCATGAGCTTCGAAGTGCCCCAGTTCAGCCCGGCCCTGCCGGAGATGTTCGTGCTGGCCATGGCCTGCCTGGTCCTGGTGCTGGATCTGTTTCTCAACGATCGCACCCGGGTGGTCACCTACCTGCTCTCCCAGGCCACCCTGGTCGGTGCGGCGGTGCTCAGCCTCGGCCAGTACGGCGCCGGGACGGCCGTCACCTTCAGCGGCATGTTCGTGGCCGACGACGTGGGTCACGTGCTCAAGGCCTTCATCTACCTGACCGTGTTCCTGGCCTTCCTCTACTCCCGCGACTACCTGCGGGTGCGGGAGCTGCTGCGCGGGGAGTTCTTCGTGCTCGGCCTGTTCGCCGTGCTCGGCATGATGGTGATGATCTCCGCCCGCAACCTGCTGCTGGTGTACCTGGGCCTGGAGCTGCTGTCGCTGTCCCTCTACGCGCTGGTGGCCTTCAACCGCGACTCGTCGCGGGCCTCCGAGGCGGCCATGAAGTACTTCGTCACCGGCGCGCTGGCCTCGGGCATGCTGCTGTACGGCATGTCCATGCTCTACGGCGCCACCGGCAGCCTGGACCTGGCCCAGGTGGCGGAGCGGACCGTGGCCGGCGAGGGCGGGCTGGTGTTCCAGTTCGGCCTGGTGTTCCTGGTGGTGGGCATCGGTTTCAAGTTCGGGGCGGTGCCGTTCCACATGTGGGTGCCCGATGTCTACGAGGGCGCGCCCACGCCGGTCACCCTGTTCGTGGGCAGCGCGCCCAAGGTGGCCGCCTTCGCCATGGTGATCCGCCTGCTGGCCGAGGGGCTGGGCGGGCTGCAGCCCCACTGGGAGGGCCTGCTGGCCGTGCTGGTCATCCTCTCGCTGGCGGTGGGCAACGTGATCGCCATCGCCCAGACCAACCTGAAGCGGATGCTGGCCTACTCCACCATCTCCCACATGGGCTTCCTGCTGCTCGGCGTGCTCTCCGGGACCGCGATGGGGTACTCGGCGGCCATGTTCTACGCGGTCACCTACGCGCTGACGGCGGCCGGCGGGTTCGGCATGATCATCCTGCTCTCCCGCAACGGCTTCGAAGCCGAGCGCCTGGAGGACTTCCGGGGACTGGGGACGCGCAGTCCCTGGTTCGCCTTCATCATGCTGGTGCTGATGTTCTCCATGGCCGGGGTGCCCCCCACGGTGGGTTTCTACGCCAAGCTGGCGGTGCTGCAGGCGGCGGTGGGCGTGGACCTGGTCTGGCTGGCCGTCGTGGCGGTGGTGTTCTCCGTCATCGGCGCGTTCTACTACCTGCGGGTGGTGCGGCTGATGTACTTCGAACCGGCCCAGGACGCCGCGCCGCTGGAGGCCGGCGGCGACCTGCGGCTGGTGATCAGCGCCAACGGGCTGGCGCTGCTGGCGCTGGGTATCTTTCCGGGCGCCCTGTTCGCCGTCTGCAACAGCGCATTCGGGCTGTGAAAAGGGAAATATCTGCCTCCGGGAGGGTCGGAGGGGTTGCGCTCCGGCAGGCGTACCACTAGAATACCAGTCCTCTGATGCGGGGTGGAGCAGTCTGGCAGCTCGTCGGGCTCATAACCCGAAGGTCGCAGGTTCAAATCCTGCCCCCGCTACCAAGGTTTTGACAAAAAGCCCCTTCAGAGGGGCTTTTTGTTAGGGGTTCCGGAGCCGCCGTCTGGGCGGGCCGGGGCTCCTCAGAATGGCTCCGGCTGGCGGCGGCGCGCGGGTGACGGTAACCGGCGCAACCCGGCCGCCGGCGGTCAAGCGCCGCTCCCGACGGGGCGGTCTGAACTCAAAGTGGGCCTTGTGCCCATTTTTTTTTCCTGGGTGACTGGGTTGAGCCGGAAGGCATCCGAACTACAGCGAATCATCGAGCCGACCGTGACCGCCATGGGTTACGAGCTGCTGGGTATCGAGCACCTGTCGCAGGGCAGGCGGTCGCTCGTGCGGATCTACATCGACTCCGAGCAGGGGATTACGCTGGACGACTGCGAGGCGGTCAGCCACCAGGTCAGCGGCATGCTCGACGTGGAGGATCCCATCCGCGGCCAGTACGCCCTCGAGATCTCCTCCCCGGGGCTCGATCGTCCGCTGTTCAAGCGCGAGCACTACGAGCAGTACGTCGGAAACCGGGTGCGCATCCGCATGGCGCTGCCCATCGAGGGGCGGCGGAAGTTCGCCGGCATGCTGGCCGGTGTTCGCGAGGACAAGGTTATCGTCATCGACGACGAAGTCGAGTACGAGCTTCCGTTAGCGGGTATCGACAAGGCCAACCTGGTACCCGAGACGACCTGATTTGAGGCCTGCTGAGGCAGATTGAGGCGGTAGCTATGAGCAAAGAGGTTTTGTTGGTTGTTGAGGCGGTCTCCAACGAGAAGGGCGTCGACAAGGACGTCATCTTCGCGGCGTTGGAGGCGGCGCTCGCCACGGCCACCAAGAAGCGCCATGGTGGTGACATCGATGTGCGGGTCGCCATCGACCGCAAGACCGGGGACTATCAGACCTTCCGTCGCTGGGAGGTGGCTGATCCCGCGGTCGAGGCCGAGGAGGGCATCGAGAATCCCGAGGCCCAGCTGTCGCTCGAAGAGGCCCGCCAGCGCGTCCCCGGCATCGAGCCGGGAGAGTCGGTGGAAGAGCCGATGGAATCCATCGCCTTCGGGCGCATCGCGGCCCAGACCGCCAAGCAGGTCATCGTGCAGAAGGTGCGCGAGGCCGAACGGGCGCGGGTGGTGGATGCCTTCCAGGACCGCGTGGGCACCCTGGTGATGGGAGTGGTCAAGAAGGCCGAGCGCGGCACCGTGGTGCTGGACCTGGGCAACAATGCCGAGGGCTTCATCTCCCGTGAGGACATGATCCCGCGCGAGGCGGTGCGGCCCGGCGATCGCCTGCGCGGTTACCTGTACGACGTCCGCTCCGAACCCCGGGGGCCGCAGCTGTTCGTCAGCCGCACCCGGCCGGAGATGCTGGTGGAGCTGTTCAAGATCGAGGTGCCCGAGATCGGCGAGGAGCTCATCGAGATCCGCGGCGCCGCCCGTGATCCCGGCTCCCGGGCCAAGATCGCGGTGAAATCCAACGATCCCCGCATCGATCCGGTGGGCGCCTGCGTGGGCATGCGCGGTTCGCGGGTGCAGGCCGTTTCCGGCGAGCTGTCCGGCGAGCGGGTGGACATCGTGCTCTGGGACGAGAACCCGGCCCAGTTCGTCATCAACGCCATGTCCCCGGCGGAAGTGGTGTCCATCGTCGTGGACGAGGACTCCCACGCCATGGATGTGGCGGTGGCCGAAGAGCAGCTGTCCCAGGCCATCGGCCGCAGCGGGCAGAATGTCCGCCTGGCGAGCGAACTCACCGGCTGGGTCCTGAACGTCATGAGCGTCGAGCAGGCCGAGGCCAAGAGCGAAAGCGAGGCCGCGGCGCTGGTCAGGAATTTCATGGACCAGCTTGATGTGGATGAGGAAGTGGCTACCATCCTCGCCCAGGAGGGATTCTCCACGCTCGAGGAAGTGGCCTATGTACCCATCAACGAGATGATGGAGATCGAGGAATTCAACGAGGATATCGTCAACGAACTGCGCAACCGTGCCCGTGACGTCCTGCTCACCCAGGCCATCGTCTCCGAGGAGCAGCTGGAGTCCACCGAGCCGGCCGAGGACCTGCTGGCGATGGAGGGCATGGATCGTCATCTCGCCTATCTGCTGGCCAGTCGCGGCATTGTCACCATGGACGACCTGGCGGAGCAGTCGGTGGACGAGTTGCTCGACATCGAGGGCATGGATGCAGAGCGCGCCGCCAGCCTCATCATGACCGCGCGCGCCCCCTGGTTTGCCGACGAGCAGTAACGTCGAAGATGCGCACCTGTCTTGGGCGCGGGAGAAGTTGAATATGTCAGAAGTCACCGTCAAGCAGTTGGCTGAGGTCGTGGGCGTTCCTGTCGACCGGCTGCTCACGCAGCTGGACGAAGCGGGCGTCCAGGTCGCTGGGCCCGAAGCATCCGTCAGCGACGAGGAAAAGCAAAAGCTGCTCACCTACCTGAAGCGCAACCACGGTGAAGCCGCGGCAGAACCCAGGAAAATCACCCTCAAGCGCCGCGAGGTGAGCGAGCTCAAGATCGCCAGCGGGCAGGGCCGTGAACGCACGACCAAGACCGTGGCGGTGGAGGTGCGCAAGAAGCGCACCTACGTGAAGCGCAGCGTGGTCCAGGCCATGGAGGCCGAGCAGCTGGCCGAGGTGACCGCAGAGCGCGAGCGCCGCGAATCCGAGGAGCGGGCGGTATTCGAAGGCGCCCAGCGCCGCCGCGAGGATGAGGCGGCCCGTCTGCAGGCCGAGGAGGAGGCCCGTCTCAAGGCCGAGGAGGAGGCCCGCCAGAAAGCCGAGGAGGAGGCCCGCCTCAAGGCCGAGGAGGAGGCCCGCCAGAAAGCCGAGGAGGAGGCCCGCCAGAAAGCCGAGGAGGAGGCCCGCCTCAAGGCCGAGGAAGCCGCCCGGCTGAAGACCGGCGCGGCCGCGCCGGCGCCGGCGCCGGCGGAAAAGCCGGTACGCAAGGGCGAGGAGGAGAAGCCCCGGCGCAAGGCCGAGGCGGAGAAGCCCGCGCGCAAGGCGGAAGAGGGTCGCGGCGCACGGCGCGGCCGCGCCGGCAAGGCGACCGGCGGCTGGGACGAGCTGCATGTCGCGCCGGGCAAGACCGGACGGCGTGGCCGGGGCAAGCCGAGCCGGGGCCGTCCCTCAACCCTGGAGACCCGGGGCGGCTTCTCCATGCCCACCCAGCCGGTGGTGCGCGAGGTGACCATCCCCGAGACCATCACCGTGGCCGAACTGGCCCAGAAGATGTCGGTGAAGGCCGCTGACCTGATCAAGACCCTGATGAAGATGGGGGCCATGGCCACCATCAACCAGGTGATCGACCAGGAGACCGCCGTGCTCGTGGTGGAGGAGATGGGCCATACCGCCAAGCTGCTCCGGGAGAATGCCCTGGAGCAGGAGGTGGTGGCCGCCGCCGAGGCCAAGGGCGAGGAGTCCCCGCGCGCCCCGGTGGTGACCATCATGGGTCACGTGGACCATGGCAAGACATCCCTGCTGGACTACATCCGCCGCACCCGTGTTGCGGCGGGCGAGGCCGGCGGCATCACCCAGCACATCGGCGCCTACCACGTGGAGACCGAGAAGGGCGTCATCACCTTCCTGGACACCCCGGGCCACGAGGCCTTCACGGCCATGCGCGCCCGCGGCGCCAAGGCCACCGACATCGTCATCCTGGTGGTGGCGGCGGATGACGGCGTGATGCCGCAGACCGTCGAGGCCGTCCAGCACGCCAAGGCCGGCGGTGTGCCGCTGGTGGTGGCGGTGAACAAGATCGACAAGCCGGAAGCGGACCCCGACCGGGTCAAGAACGAACTGACCGCCAAGGACGTGATTCCCGAGGAGTGGGGCGGCGACACCATGTTCGTGGAGGTCTCGGCCAAGACCGGTGACGGTGTTGACGCACTGCTGGACGCCATTCTGCTGCAGGCCGAGGTGCTGGAGCTGACCGCCGTGGCGGACGGTCCGGCCAAGGGCGTGGTGATCGAGTCGCGCCTGGACAAGGGGCGCGGTCCGGTGGCCAGCATCCTGGTGCAGAGCGGCACCCTGCGCAAGGGTGACGTGCTGCTCTCGGGACAGGAGTACGGACGTGTCCGCGCCATGCTCGACGAGGCCGGCAACATGGTCAACGAAGTGGGACCGTCCATGCCGGTCGAGGTCCTCGGCCTGTCCGGCGCGCCCAATGCCGGTGACGAGGCGGTGGTGGTGGCCGACGAGCGCAAGGCGCGCGAGGTGGCCCTGTTCCGCCAGGGCAAATTCCGCGAGGTGAAGCTCGCCCGCCAGCAGGCGGCCAAGCTCGAGAACGTCTTCGAGCAGATGGAGGAGGGCCGGATCGCCAGCCTCAACATCGTGCTCAAGGCCGACGTGCAGGGTTCGGTGGAGGCGCTCAACGATGCGCTCACCAAGCTCTCCACCGGCGAGGTGAAGGTCACCATCGTGGCCAGCGGCGTGGGCGGCATCACCGAGTCCGACGTCAACCTGGCGGTGGCCTCCGAGGCCATCCTCGTGGGCTTCAATGTGCGCGCCAACGCCCAGGCCAAGCGCCTGGTGGAAGAGCAGGGTGTGGATCTCCACTACTACAGCGTCATCTACGACGTGGTGGACGAGGTCAAGAAGGCCCTGACCGGCATGCTGGCGCCCGAGTTCAAGGAGCAGATCATCGGCCTGGCCGAGGTGCGCGACGTGTTCCGCTCGCCGAAGTTCGGCGCCATCGCCGGCTGCATGGTGGTTGAGGGTGTGGTGAAGCGCAACAACCCCATCCGCGTGCTGCGCGACAACGTGGTGATCTACGAGGGCGAGCTGGAGTCGCTGCGCCGCTTCAAGGATGACGTCGGCGAGGTGCGCAACGGCATGGAGTGCGGCATCGGCGTGAAGAACTACAACGATGTGCGCGCGGGCGATCACATCGAGGTCTACGAACGCGTCAAGGTTGAGCGTACGCTCTGACGCCGCTGCGCGGATACTGCAACGACATGCCGAGAGATTTCAGTCGTACGCGCCGGGTCGCGGACGTGATCCAGCGGGAGCTCGCGCAGATCATTCCGCGCGAGCTGGAGGACCCCCACCTGGGCATGGTCACCATCACCGCCGTCGAGGTGAGCCGTGATCTTTCCCACGCCAAGGTCTTCGTCACCTTCATGGATGCGGCGGAGAAGGTCCAGGAACACCTGCGCGCGCTCAACCGCGCCGGTGGCTACCTGCGCCACCTGCTGGCGCGCGAGGTGAAATTCCGCACCACGCCGGAGCTGCATTTCGTCCACGATGTTTCAGTCGAGCGGGGCGTGCGGCTGAGCGCGCTCATCGATGCCGCCGTGGCGGCCGACCGGCGCTCGAGCGGAGATGAGGAAGAGTGAGTCGACGTCACAAGCGCGGACGGGATGTGAACGGCATCCTGCTGCTGGACAAGTCCACGGGCATGACCTCCAACGCCGCACTGCAGGAGGTCAAGCGACTGTACGGGGCCCGCAAGGCGGGTCACACGGGCAGCCTCGATCCCCTGGCCTCGGGCCTGCTGCCCGTGTGCTTCGGTGAGGCAACCAAGTTTTCCCGCTTCCTGCTGGAGGCGGACAAGTACTACCGGGTCACCGGCAAGCTCGGGGTGCGAACCGCGAGCGGCGATGCCGAGGGCGAGGTGGTTGAGACCCGGCCGGTGCCGGAGTTGGCCGAGACGGCCCTGCGCGAGGTTCTGGAGCGATTCACCGGTTCCATCGAACAGGTTCCGTCCATGTATTCGGCCATCAAGCACCAGGGCCAGCCGCTGTACAAGCTGGCCCACAAGGGTCTGGAAGTGGAGCGCCAGCCACGGAGCGTGATCATTCACGAGCTGGAGCTGCTGCGCTTCGAGGGTGACGAGCTGGAGCTCGAAATCCGTTGTACCAAGGGCACCTATGTCCGCACCCTGGTGGAGGACATCGGCGAGGCGCTCGGTTGCGGGGCTCATGTCATCGTCCTGCGCCGGCTCGGGGCCGGTCCCTACGAGGGCCAGCCCATGTACACCCTGGAACAGCTGCGCGAGATGGCGCTCGATGGCGGGACGGAGGCGCTCGACGGGCTCCTGCTGCCCCTGGAGAGCTCCACCAGCCACTGGCCCGAGGTGCGCCTTTCCGAGGCGGCGGCCTTCTACCTGCGTCAGGGACAGCCGGTCATCGTGCCCCGCGCGCCTACCCATGGCTGGGTGAGGCTCTACGGGGCGGACAGCGGCTTTCTCGGTGTCGGGGAGATTCTCGACGACGGCCGGGTGGCGCCGCGGCGCCTGATCCAGGAGGGCTAGCGGCCGAACGGAACCCGGGACCGAAGGTCCGGTACCGGGAGGCGGCCATGCCCCGGGTTATGGTATTGATCTTGTTACGTTCAACGGGGGCCGGTTAGAATACCCGGCTCTGATTGCTTTACTGAATCGCATGTTAGGAGTGAACACCCATGTCTCTGAGCAGCCCGAACAAGGCGCAGGTCGTCGAGAAGTATCAGCGCGCGCCTGGTGATACCGGTTCTCCCGAGGTCCAGGTGGCCCTGCTGTCGGCCCAGATCGACCACCTTACCGGCCATTTCAAGACCCACATCCACGACTTCCACTCCCGCCAGGGCCTGCTGCGCATGGTCAGCCGCCGCCGCAAGCTGCTGGACTATCTGAAGCGGAAGGATGTCGAACGCTACCGTGAGCTCATCTCCAGCCTCGGCCTGCGCCGCTGAGTCAGAAGAAACACGGCCTTCACGCAGCTTAAAGGAATTTCCTGTGACACCAACAACCAAACGCTTTCAGTACGGCGGCCATGAGGTCACCATAGAGACGGGTGCAATCGCACGCCAGGCCACCGGCGCGGTGATGGTGAACATGGCCGACACGGTGGTTCTCGTCACCGTGGTGGGGAACAGGACGCCCGTTCCCGGCCGCGACTTCTTCCCGCTCACGGTGAACTACCAGGAGCGGACCTACGCGGCAGGCAAGATTCCCGGCGGCTTCTTCCGGCGTGAAGGCCGGCCCACGGAAAAGGAGACGCTCACCTCGCGTCTCATCGACCGTCCCCTGCGCCCGCTGTTCCCCAAGGGGTTCACCAACGAAGTGCAGGTGGTGGCCACGGTGATGTCCCTCAATCCCCAGGTGGATCCGGACATTCCCTCCCTCATCGGCGCTTCCGCGGCGCTGGCCATCTCCGGTCTGCCGTTCAACGGCCCGGTCGGCGCGGCCCGGGTGGGTTATGTCAACGGCGAGTACGTGCTCAACCCCGACCTCGGCCAGCTTGCGGACTCGAAGCTGGACCTGGTGGTGGCGGGCACCGAAACCGCCGTACTGATGGTGGAGTCCGAGGCCAAGGAGCTGTCCGAGGAGATCATGCTCGGCGCGGTGATGTTCGGCCACGAGCAGTCGCAGGCGGTCATCGGCGCCATTCGCGAACTGGCCGCCGAGGTCGGGAAGCCGGCCTGGGACTGGCAGGCGCCCGCCGCCGACGACGAGCTCAAGGCGGCGGTGGAGGCGGAGGTCGCCGAGGCGCTGGGCGAGGCCTACCGCATCCAGGACAAGCTGGCGCGCCAGGACCGGGTGAGCGAGATCCGCAGCACCCTGGTGGAGAAGCTGGTGGTCGGCGATGAGCCGCGCTGGAGCGAGGATCAGGTCCGGGGCGCCTTCGGTTCGCTGGAGAAGCGCATCGTCCGCGGCCGCATCCTGGCCGGCGAGGCGCGCATCGACGGCCGCGGCAACGACAAGGTCCGTCCCATCACCATCGAGACGACCGTCATGCCGCGGACCCATGGCTCGGCGCTGTTCACCCGCGGCGAGACCCAGGCGCTGGTGTTCACCACCCTGGGCACCGCCCGTGATGCCCAGATCATCGACGCCATCGAGGGCGAGCGGCGTGAGAACTTCATGCTGCACTACAACTTCCCGCCCTATTGCGTCGGCGAAACCGGGTTCCTCGGTTCGCCCAAGCGTCGCGAGATCGGTCATGGCCGGCTGGCGAAGCGGGGCATCCAGGCGGTGATGCCGACCATGGACGATTTCCCCTACGTGGTGCGGGTGGTCTCCGAGATCACCGAGTCCAACGGTTCCAGCTCCATGGCCTCCGTGTGCGGCACCAGCCTGGCGCTGATGGACGCCGGTGTGCCCATCAAGGCGCCCGTCGCCGGTGTGGCCATGGGCCTCATCAAGGAAAGCGACAAGTTTGCCGTGCTCACCGACATCATGGGCGACGAGGATCACCTCGGCGACATGGATTTCAAGGTGGCCGGAACCACCGCGGGCGTCACCGCCCTGCAGATGGACATCAAGATCGACGGCATCACCCGCGAGATCATGCTGCAGGCACTGGAGCAGGCGCACGCCGGCCGGCTGCACATCCTCGGCGAGATGAACAAGGTGATCAGCGCGCCGCGCTCGGAGATGTCCGAGTACGCTCCGCGCATCATCACCGTGCACATCGACCCGGAGAAGATCCGCGACGTCATCGGCAAGGGCGGCGCCACCATCCGCGCCATCACCGAGGAGACCGGTGCCACCATCGACATCACCGACGACGGCACCGTGCGCATCGCCTCGGTGGATGCCGCGGCCGGACTGGAGGCGCGCAAGCGGGTGGAGCTCATCACCTCCGATGTGGAGGTGGGCGCCATCTACGAGGGGCGCGTGGCCCGGCTCATGGACTTCGGCGCCTTCGTCACCATTCTGCCCGGCAAGGACGGCCTGGTGCACATCTCCCAGATCTCCGAGGAGCGGGTGCAGAATGTCAGCGACAAGCTCTCCGAGGGCGACGTGGTGAAAGTGAAGGTCCTCGAAGTGGACAAGCAGGGGCGCATCCGCCTCAGCATGAAGGCCGTCAACGAAGGCGAGTAACGCCGTTCCGCAACGGACCCGGAAGGGGGGCGCAAGCCCCCCTTTTTTGTGCCCGCGTGAAAGCCTGTGCTCCGGGTAGAAAGAAAAAGATCACCACGAAGGCACGAAGGGCACGAAGAAAAGAAAAAGACAAAAACGATCTAACCGCAGATTACGCAGATTACGCAGATTAACGCAGATTTTTTCATGCCAACTGAACCGACTTCAGGCTGGCGGCGGGCACTGTTTATTCCAAGCCTCGGCAAGCCCGGTATTGAGAAGCGCGCCGATCTGCTTGCCGGACACTCGCTGTGAACACATTCCCATCTGCGTAATCTGCGTAATCTGCGGATAAACGTCTTTTCGCTTTTCTTCGTGCCCTTCGTGCCTTCGTGGTGAACACAGGTTTCGCAGCGTCACGCGAAGCGGTGTCTGGCCCTGGCGGGCGCGGCGGCGGTAACATCGACGGAAAGCGGCGATCCAGCGGGGGATGCACCATGGCGGATGGCAACGAGCGGGACAAGGGTCCGGGCCGGGACTGGGCCGAGGCGCAGCGCAAGTACTGGGACGCCTGGCTGGAGCTGAGCCGCCAGGCGCCCGAGGGCAGCCAGCCCTGGCAGCAGGCGCTGGAGGGCATGCTCAAATTCATGGGCCCACCGGCCGGTGCGGGCACCACGGGGAGCGAGGTCAGCGATCGGCTGCTGGAGCAGGGCCGCGCGTTCTTCCAGTTCGGCGACGAGATGATGGGCCTGTTGCGCCGGATGCAGTCGGCGGCCCAGGCCGGCGAGGCCTGGCAGGCCCGGTTCGGCCAGGGGCTCGAGACACTGCGCGAGGGTTTCGGCAAGGCCGGGGAGCAGGCCGCCGGGGCGGCCCAGGGCGCCCTGGCCTTCTGGGGCCTGCCGCTGGATACCTGGAGACGGGTCTCCTCCGCCTTCTCCACCCTGCCGGGTGATTTCCTGGGTGGCCTGAAGAACGAGGGTGTCAGCCACCTCCACGCCGGTGTGGAACGCTCCCTGTCGGCCCCGGCGCTCGGCTATACCCGCGAATGGCAGGAACAGGCCCAGCATGGCGCCCGCCTGTGGCTGGATTACCAGAAGGCGCAGCAGGACTATGCCGAGCTGCTCGGGCACGTCAACAGCGCCGCCCTGGAGCGCCTCATGGCCCGCCTGGAGAAGATGGCGGAGGCGGGCGAGCAGGTGGACAACCTGCGCGGGGTCTACGATCTGTGGGTGGACGCCAGCGAGGAGGCCTACGCCGAGGTGGTGGCCACCACCGGGTACGCCGAACGCCACGGACGCATGGTCAACGCCCTGATGGCCTGGAAACACCACGCCCAGCTCATGAGCGAGGAGTTCACCACCGCGGCCAACCTGCCGGGCAAGCGCGAAATGGACACCGCCCACCGGCGCATCCAGGCCCTGCGCCGGGAGGTGAACGAACTGCGCGAGACGGTGGCCATGCTGCAGGCGCGGCCCGGGGCGGGGGGCGCACCCGCGGAGCAACCGGCGGTGAAGAGTACCCGGACGCGCCCGGCGGAGAAAAAGGCCGCTCCACGCCGGAAGGGTGCCGCTGCAGCCGCCCGTTCCACCGCTTCCCGCAAGACCGACAAGTGAGGAGCCGCGCCATGTTTCCCATCACCCTGCGTCCCGACCAGATGGCAAAGGAACTGGCCGAGTTCGGCGAGAAGCTCACCCACGGCTCCCGCACCCTCGCCGGAATCGGCGACATCGAGGTGGGCGCCTGCGCGAAGGAAGTGGTCTACCAGGAGGACAAGCTCACCCTGTACCGCTACCAGCCGCGGGTGAAACAGCCGCACCCGGTGCCGCTGCTCATCGTCTACGCCCTGGTGAACCGCCCCTACATGACCGACCTGCAGGAGGACCGCTCGCTGGTACGCGGCCTGCTGGACGCGGGCCTGGATGTCTATCTCATCGACTGGGGCTATCCCGATGCGGCCGACCGGTTCCTGAATCTCGACGACTACATCAACGGCTACATCCGCCGCTGCGTGGACCGGATCCGCGCGCGCAGCGCGCAGGAGCGCATCAACCTGCTCGGAATCTGCCAGGGCGGGGCGTTCAGCCTCTGCTTCAGCGCCCTGCACCCGGAACGGGTCCGCAACCTGGTGACCATGGTCACGCCGGTGGATTTCCACACCCCCGACAACCTGCTCAGCCACTGGGTGCGGCAGATCGATGTGGACCTGCTGGTGGACACCCTGGGGAACGTTCCCGGAGAGCTGCTGAACTGGACCTTCCTCACCCTCAAGCCGTTCCGGCTCACCGGCCAGAAGTACGTGGATCTCGTCAACATCCTCGAGAAGGAGGAGGCGGCACGGAACTTCCTGCGCATGGAAAAGTGGATCTTCGACAGTCCGGACCAGGCCGGGGAGGCCTTCCGCGAGTTCGTCAAGCAGTTCTTCCAGGACAACGGCCTGGTGAAGGGGACGGTGGAAATCGGCGGCCGGCGGGTCGATCTGAAGGACCTGTCGATGCCGGTGTTCAACGTCTACGCCACCCAGGACCACCTCGTCCCCCCGGCCAGCTCCCTGGCCATGAAGTCGCTGGTGGGGACCCGCGACTACAGCGAGTTCGCCTTCCGCGGCGGCCACATCGGCATCTACGTCAGCGGCCGCGCCCAGAAGGAGATCCCCGCCGCGGTGGCCGAATGGCTCAACGCCCGCAGCGGGTGAGGCTCCATTATCCGCAGATTACGCAGATTACGCAGATTACGCAGATTAGGCTGGCAACCAGTGGGCGGCAGGTGCTGGAACAGGATACACGGAGTTCCGGTCGGATGTGTTCGCAAGCACTTGTGTCTGGCAATCTGTCTGGATTCAACTCCGATACAGGTAACGGCGTAATCTGTGTAATCTGCGTAATCTGTGGAAAACGATCAACAAATGGCGACGGTACGTGGCTGCGACATTCCCGAGGCGCTCTTCTATGACGTGGAGAGCAATATCTGGGCGCGTCCGGAGGCGGACGGCACGGTGACGGTGGGCATGACCAGCTACGGCTGCTGCCTGGCCGGTCCGCTGGTGGCCTTCACCCCGCGCCGGGTGGGCAAGGAGATCCGGCGCGGACGATCCTGCGCCACGGTGGAGTCGGGCAAGTGGGTCGGCCCCATCAACGCGCCGGTGGGCGGCGAGATCGTCGCGGTGAACGAACGGTTGCTGGACTCCCCGGGGACCATCAACCGGGATCCCTACGCCACCGGCTGGCTGCTGCGCCTGCGCCCCGCGGACTGGGCGGTCGAGTCCGCCGCGCTGCTGACCGGCGCGGCGGCACTCACGGAGTTCGAGCAGCGGATGGAGGAGGACGGCTTCGACGGCTGCTGACGGGGCAAGCTTCACCACGAAGGCACGAAGCACACGAAGAAAAGAAAAAGCCAAAAGCGATCTAACCGCAGATTACGCTGATTAACGCAGATTTTTTCGTGCCAACTGAACCGTCTGAGGCTGGCGGCGTGTGCTGCTCATTCCCAGTCTTGGCAAGCCCGGTATCGGAAACGCGCCGGCCTGCTTGCCGGACACTCGCTGTGAACACATTCCCATCTGCGTAATCTGTGTAATCTGCGGATAAATCGTCTTTCCGCCTTTCTTCGTGCCCTTCGTGTCTCCGTGGTGAATCCCGCGCGTTGCCCAGGAGGGGCGAGGCGCCGGCCGCCCCGGAACCCGCCCCTCGAAACCCGGAACCATCCCTTCAGAATGTCCAGTTCAGGCTGCCGCCGAACAGGTGGGCGTCCGATTCGTAGTCGCCGTTGTAGGTGACGTTCGTGGCCCCGTCCACCGTCCGATCCTCGAAGCGCACATACATGTAGGCGAGATCCAGGCTCAAGGTGTCGGTGAGCTGGCGGCCGTAGCCGATGCTGAAGAGGTGGCGATCCGCGTCGGGCACCCGGGCCGAGAAGTAGAGCTCGGGCTGCGGCGTCTGGTCGTAGGTGTAGCCGAAGCGCCAGGTGTTGAGGCTGTCCGGCCGGTAGCGGAGGCCGAACCGGTAGGCGTTGCTGTCGTCCCAGTTGTTCACGTCGCTGGCCACCGGGACCCAGCCCGCAACAGGGTGCTTCGCGGAGATATCGAGCCGGTCGAAGGAGCTCCAGTAGGTACGCTCGAAGTCGAACTCCACCGACCACTGTTCGTTGACGGCATGGTGGACGCCCAGCTGCAGCATGGCCGGAAACTCGATACCGGTCTTCGCCGGCAGCACGGTCCCGGGCGGCAACTGGAGCGCCTGGCTGCCGAAGGGCAGTCCGAAGGTCCCGGTCACATCCATCTCCACGCTGGAGCGGTAGGTACCGCCGATGGTCCAGTCGCCGGCGCGGTGGATGAAGGCCACGTTCCAGCCCCACTCGGCCCCGTCGCCCTCCAGGGAGGAAACGGCGGTGTCGAAGACGGTTTCCCGCAGGTAGTAGTAGTCGGCGCCCACGGCGATGCTGGTGTCGGGACCGAGACGGTAGACGAGGTTCGGATTGAAGTTGATGAGTTCAACCTTGGTGTGGGTGGGGTCGGTCGGGCTGCCGGAGAAGTTGCCCATCGGCCATTTTGTTTCGAGGCCGAAGGGGGCCGTGACGTTGAAGTTGACCGCCAGCGGCGAGTCCGGCACGTGCCAGGCGGCGGAGAGGTTGGGCACCGGGACCGGCGACTCGCCGTTGCTTTCCACCAGCCCGAAAGGGGTCGCGGCGGCATCCGACTTGAGGTGGGGATCGATGAGAATCAACCCGGCATAAAGCGAGTTTTCTTCATGCAGACCCGCGGCGGCGGGGTTGTAGGGATAGGTGCCGCGCTCGTCGGGGTCGGCCACCACGGCATTGGACAGGGCCATGCCGGGCAGCGTCAGCTCCGGCAGCCGGAACCCGGAACCATGGGCGAGCGGGCTGCTGGCCAGCAGGATGCCGAGAGTCGCCAGGGAACGGCGGAGACCCGCGGCGTGGCTATGGTTGGAAATCGTATTACGTCGCATCCTCCCCTCCAGAAATGCGCAAAATGACCTTGGGTATTGTAAGTGAAATGTGCCTCAGTCTGCTGCAAGAATTGCCGGAAACCGCGAAGAATCCAATTGTGTCAGACGGTGTCCGTATCCGGGCGCCGGAAAGAATACCAGAAGTCGACGCCGAACCATGGTAGTCCATGAAATATATAAGAACATTCACAAATAATAATATGTGCTTTTTCTATGCCGAATCAATTGACATTGCCCGGGGTGGGGGACATTATTTCGGGGCGTTTGGTGCCAACACCTCTTTTTTATTGGCACAGAAAACAACAACATAAAAATAATTAATACAATCATTATCAGAAAATCGTCCCTGGAGAGGAGACTGCAATGATATTCAAGAAAAAGCTGCTGGGTGTGGGGATTCTCGTCGCGATTGGCGCTACCTCCGCCGCATGGGCAACCACCGGCTATGCACCCCATGGTATCGGGTTGAAGGCCAAGGGCATGGGTGGTGTGGGCATCGCGCTGCCCCAGGATGCCATCGCCGGCGGCGTGAATCCTGCCGGCATGGTCTGGGTCGGCAATCGCGTCGATTTCGGTGTCGACCTGTTCCGCCCCATTCGCGATGCGGAAATCGACAACATGGGTGGGCCCGGTGTTCCCGGCAAGTATGACGGTAGCGAAACCAAGCTGTTCCTGATTCCCGAGTTCGGCTACAACCAGATGGTCAGCGACACCATGTCGCTGGGCGTCTCCGTGTTCGGCAACGGCGGCATGAACACCGATTATAAAACCGCCATCCCCCTGTTCGGCTCCACCGAGGCCGGTATCGACCTCATGCAGCTGTTCGTTGTGCCGACCCTGTCCATGAAGCTGAACGAGAACCACAGCATCGGCATCGGCGTCAACCTGGCCGCCCAGGCCTTCGAGGCCAACGGCCTGGAGAATTTCGACGGGACCACCCCGCCCACCAGCAGTCCCGGCAACGTGACCAACAATGGCCACGACTTCTCCTACGGAGCCGGCGTGCGCATCGGCTGGACCGGCAAGGTCGCCCCGGGCGTCACCCTGGGTGCCACCTACCAGACCCGCACCTGGATGACTGAATTCGATGACTACAAGGGTCTGTTCGCCGAGAACGGAGATTTCGACGTCCCCTCCAACTGGGGCCTTGGCATCGCCGTTGAGGCGACGCCCAAGCTGACCGTCGCCTTCGACTACCAGCGCATCAACTACAGCGAAGTGGCCTCGGTGGGCAATTCCATCGACAACTTCCTGACCTGCGCGGCGCCGGACTGTATCCTCGGTGCCGACAACGGCCCCGGTTTCGGCTGGGATGATCAGAACGTCTACAAGCTGGGTCTCGCCTACCAGGCCAAGGACAACCTCGTGCTGCGTGCCGGTTACACCTATGGTACCGACGTGATTCCCAGTGGCGAGGTGACTTTCAACGTCCTGGCGCCGGCCACGGTGCAGAAGCACATCTCTCTCGGCGGCACCTATACCCTGCAGAATGGCTCCGAGCTGACCTTCGCCTACATGCACGCCTTCGAGGAGGAGGTCACCGGGCCGACCAAGTTCGCTCCGGGCAACACCTCCATCAAGATGCACCAGGATTCCATCGGCGTCGCCTACGGCTGGAAATTCTGAATCGCAGGAATGGGCTGACAGGGAATACAGGAGGGCCATGTTCTCATGGCCCTCTTTTTTCCGGTTCCATGGATGGAGCAGCGGCAAGGCCGTCTCGCCCCGCCGCTATTGGCAGCCCTGCTGTACAGGCGGCCGCAGAAATCCGATTGGCTGCCCAATCTATAAAAATAGACATATAGAACTGTCACTTAGGAGGAGATTATGAAAAAAGCACTGATGCTGGCCGCCGGCCTGCTGGCGGCTCCCGCTTCGGCCTGGTCCGCGGTCTACATGGATGCGGAGTGGGCCAAGGAGATGTGTTCGTCCTGGAACACCTCGCCGGAGCTGACCACCGAGCTGGCGGGCGACAACTGGATGGGCAACAACGGCGAGCGTGGCTACAAGATCATCCGCCTCTATCGGGACAAGTGCGGAGCCGAGACCGCGGTCCAGCTGACCATCTCGGCCCAGGACGGCAAGTCCATGTGCACCTACGGCGGCGCGCCCACGGCCGAGGAGATGGATCCCTCCATGGACTACCTCATGTACGCCACCGACGAGGACTGGATGTGCATGGGCCAGGCCAAGTTCGGCTGCGGCGCCATGGGCGCCATGATGACCGGCAAGCTGAAGTTCAAGGGGCCCAAGATGGAGGCCATGGGCGTGATGGGACCCTTCAACGCCTTCCTGCAGATGGCGGATGAGGTTCCGGGCGACCAGAGCCAGTGCCCCTGACCCCGCAACAGCCACGCTGCATGGTCGTTCCGGAAGCCCGCCTCGGCGGGCTTCTTTTTTGCCTCATCCGCAGAATCCGTGGGTGGATGTTTAGCTTGTAACGGGCGCCAGGTGCCTGATGCACATGGGCGATAGTGGCGGAGAGGCGCATTTCCCGGGTTGTGTCATTCCGGGACGGAATTGTTTTTTGCTCTCGCCAAGACGCCAAGAACGCCAAGGGAATGGGGGAATACAGGAATACAGAATGACCAGGGAATCACTCGCATCGTTAATCGGCTGGAAGAGCGTTGTTGATTCCTTGGCGACCCTGGCGTCTTGGCGAGAGGAAACTTCTTCTCTCTCCACCCACGAATTCTGCTGACGAGCCCTTTTTACCTGTGTCCCGGTTGGTTCCCGGGCACTGGGGCTGGGGCATCCCGCCTGCTGTCATGGCGGACGGTCCTCTCACCCTGCCGCTGCGATATCGTCCATACTTTCCCGGTTGAGGGCGTCCCTGGGGGGCGCCGTGATGTGCGGGGTTGCAGCATTAGAATTATCTAATATACAATTTCGCATCCATTTGATAAAGAATTCTGATTCCCGGCAGACGACCATGTTGAAATCGAATCCCTTCCCTCTCATCGCTCTCGCACTGCTCGGGCTGCTGCCGGCCGCGGCCCAGTCACAGGAGCTGCCCTTTCCGGTCGGTGAGGCAAGCACGAGCATCGTTCCCCTTGAGCGCACCGTGGATGCTGTCATCGAGGCGGTGAACCAGTCCACCGTTTCCGCCCAGACCTCGGGCCGGATCGTGGAGATCAACTTCGATGTGGACGACCTCGTGCCCAAGGACAGCATCATCCTGCGGCTGCGTGACACCGAGCAGCGGGCCGCCCTGGAGCAGGCCAAGGCCGCGCTGAAGGAGGCCCAGGCCCGGCTGCGGGAGGCCGGGGAGGAGTACACCCGCATCAAGGGTGTCTACGAGAAGAAGCTGGTGGCCAAGGCGGAGATGGATCGCGCCAGCGCCAACCTGGAGGCGGCACGGGCCAAGCTGGCATCCGCCGAGGCGGCCGTGCGCGGCGCCGAGGAGCAGCTGGGCTATACCGTCGTGCGGGCACCCTACGCGGGGGTGGTGCTGGAGCGCCACGTGGAGCTGGGCGAGATGGCCAGCCCCGGCCAGCCGCTGATGACCGGATTCTCCTTCGAGCAGCTGCGGGCCATCGCCAACGTGCCCCAGGTGCTGGTGGAACAGGTGCGCAGGTTCGGCCAGGCCCGGGTGCTGCTGTCCGGCCCGGAAGGGCGCAGCCTGGCGGCGGAGCGCATCAACGTGCTCCCCTATGCCGACAGCCTGTCGCACACCTTCAAGACCCGGGTCCTCCTGCCCCGGGAGGTGGAAGGCATCTATCCGGGCATGTTCGTGAAAGTGGCGTTCCGCGTCGGTGAACAGCAGCGCCTGCTGGTGCCCGCCAAGGCAGTGGTCCACCGCAGCGAGGTTCAGGGTGTCTACGTGATCGGGCAGGACGGCCGGGTGGTCCTGCGCCAGGTTCGCCTCGGCCGCACTCTCGATGATGGCCAGGTGGAGATCCTGGCCGGGCTCGAGGACGGCGAGCGTATCGCGCTCGATCCCATCCGGGCCGGTCTGTACCTGAAGGAGCAGCAGGTGGGCGCTCGGTCATGAAGGAGAAGCTCGGCATCTCCGGCGTCACCGCCAGGGCCTTCCTGACCTCGGAGATAACACCGCTGCTGGCCCTGGCCGGCCTGTTGCTGGGGTTGTTCGCGGTGCTGGTCACGCCCCGTGAGGAGGAGCCCCAGATCAACGTGACCTTCGCCAACGTCTTCATCCCCTTCCCCGGCGCCTCGGTGGAGGAGGTGGAGAACCTGGTGAGCCAGCCGGCCGCGCAGGTGCTCTCGGAGATCACCGGGGTCAAGCACGTCTATACCGTTTCCCAGCCGGGGATGGCGGTGCTCACCGTGCGCTACAAGGTGGGCGAGGATCGCATCGGCGCCATCGTCCGGCTCTACAACCAGCTCATGTCCAAGCGTGACTGGCTGCCCCAGAACCTGGGGGTGCTGGAACCCATCGTGAAGCCCAAGGGGATCGATGATGTGCCCATCGTGACCCTGACGCTGTGGACCGACGACGAGCACCGCGGCGGCTATGAGCTGCAGAAGGTGGCCCATGCCATCGAGACGGAGCTCAAGCGGGTCAAGGGCACGCGCGACATCTACACCATCGGCGGTCCCGACTCGGTGGTGCATGTGCAGATCGATCCCGTGAAGATGGCCGGCTACGGCCTGGCGGTGGACGATTTGCGCATGGCCCTGCAGGCCAGCAACAGCTCCCTGCCCGCCGGCGCGCTGGTGGCCGACAACCACGAGGTGCTGGTCCAGGCCGGGCGCTTCCTGAGCAACGCCGAGGATATCCGCAACCTGGTGGTGGGCGTGCACGGCGGGGCCCCCGTCTACCTGGGCGACGTGGCCGCGGTGAGCACCGGTCCCGATCAGCCCGAGCAGTATGTGTGGCTGGGCACCGGTCCGGCCGCTGGGGAGCGGGGAATAGGGCGCCAGGGCGAGTATCCGGCGGTGACCATCGCCATCGCCAAGCAGCCGGGCACCAACGCGGTGGACATCGCCAACCAGGTGATCCAGCGCTTCGAGGGACTCAAGGGCACCTTCGTTCCCGAGGGCGTCAACGCCTATGTCACCCGCAACTATGGCCAGACCGCCGACGACAAGGCCAAGACGCTGATCAAGAAGCTCGTCTTCGCCACCCTGTCGGTGGTGGCCCTGGTGCTCTTCACCCTGGGCCGCCGCGAGGCCATCATCGTCGGCGCGGCGGTGGTGGTGACGCTGGCCATCACCCTGTTCGCCTCCTGGGCCTACGGCTTCACTCTCAACCGGGTGTCGCTGTTCGCACTGATCTTCTCCATCGGCATCCTGGTGGATGACGCCATCGTGGTGGTGGAGAACATCCACCGTCACATGCAGCTGGGCGGGAAAAGCCTCCTCGAGGCGATCCCGGTGGCGGTGGACGAGGTGGGCGGCCCCACCATCCTGGCCACCTTCACGGTCATCGCCGCACTGCTGCCGATGGCCTTCGTCACCGGGCTCATGGGGCCCTACATGGCCCCCATCCCCATCAACGCCAGCATGGGCATGCTCATCTCCCTGGCGGTGGCGTTCATCTTCACGCCCTGGCTGAGCAACAGGCTGCTGGGCGGAAAGGGGCATGCGCACGGCGAGTCCGGCGGGACGCAGGACGAGGGCGGGCTCTACGGCGTGTTCAAGCGTTTCGTGGGGCCGTTCCTGCAGCGCGAACAGGGCCGCGGCAAGCGCCGCCTGCTCGGCGCGGGCATCCTGGCGCTCATCCTGGTCTCGGTCAGCCTGGCGGCAGTGAAGGTGGTCGTCCTCAAGATGCTGCCCTTCGACAACAAGTCGGAGTTCCAGGTGGTGGTGGACATGCCCGAGGGCACCAGCGTGGAGCAGACCGCGCGGGTGCTGGCCGAACTGGGCCGCTATCTCGCCACCGTGCCGGAGGTGACCGACTACCAGGCCTATGCCGGGGCCGCCTCGCCCATCAATTTCAACGGCCTGGTGCGCCAGTACTACCTGCGCAGCGGCCCCAACGTGGGCGACATCCAGGTGAACCTGGTGGACAAGAAGCACCGGGACCGGCGCAGCCACGACATCGCCCTGTCCATGCGCGAACCGTTGCAGGCCATCGGCAGCCGCTACGATGCCAACGTCAAGATCGTCGAGGTGCCGCCCGGGCCGCCGGTCCAGGCGCCGCTGGTGGCCGAGATCTACGGCCTCGACTACGACGGGCAGGTCCGGGTCGCCAAGCAGGTGCGCAAGGTGCTGGAGAATACCGCCGACATCGTGGACGTGGACGATTCGGTGGAGTCGCCGCAGCCGAAGCTGATCCTCGACGTGGACCAGGAGAAGGCGGCCCTGCTGGGCGTCTCCCAGCAGGCGGTGGTCTCGGCCGTGCGCACGGCCCTGGAGGGGGAGGACATGAGCTATCTCCATGGCGGCCGGGTGAAGTACCCCACGCCCATCCGGGTGGAGCTGCCGGTATCCATGAAGGACGAGGCGCGCTCGCTGCTGGATCTGCGCGTGCGCGCCCAGGACGGTGGGCTGGTGCCCCTGTCGGATCTGGTGCGGGTGGAGGAGAGCCGGCGCGAGCTGTCCATCTACTCCAAGGACCTGCTCCCGGTGGTCTATGTCACCGCCGACATGGCCGGCGAGACCGACAGCCCCCTGTACGGCATGTTCGATGCCTACTTCCAGCTGGGCGAGGAGCGCGTGGAGGGGGGACGGCCGCTCAACCAGCACCTGCTGAGCCAGCCCGACGATCCCTACTTCTACGGCCTGAAGTGGGACGGGGAGTGGCAGATCACCTACGAGACCTTCCGCGACATGGGCATCGCCTACTCGGTGGGCCTCATCCTGATCTACCTGCTGGTGGTGGCCCAGTTCCGCTCCTACATGGTGCCGCTGATCATCATGACCCCCATCCCGCTGACCATTATCGGCGTGATGCCGGGCCACGCCCTGCTGGGGGCCCAGTTCACCGCCACCTCCATGATCGGCATGATCGCCCTGGCGGGCATCATCGTGCGCAACTCGATCCTGCTGGTGGACTTCATCAACCAGCAGGTGACGGAGGGGCTGCCGTTCCAGGAGGCGGTGATCCGGGCCGGCGCCGTGCGCGCCAAGCCCATCATGCTCACCGGCCTCGCGGCCATGCTGGGCGCGCTGTTCATTCTCGATGACCCCATCTTCAGCGGGCTGGCGGTGTCGCTGCTGTTCGGCATCTTCGTCTCCACCCTGCTGACCCTGGTGGTGATCCCGGTGATGTACTACGCCTTCAACTGGCGCCGTCTCGAGCGGGCCTGAGCGGTTGCTGTGAGGGTGCGCCACGAAGGCGCATAGGGGGATGTAAAGACGTCAATCGACAGGATTAACAGGATAGACAGGATGGAAAGTCGGCCGGAGAGGTACCAGCGGATTGACTGCCACATCGACCGGGTGACCTGAGCCTCGTTCTGCATATGCCTATCCAGAAATCCTGTTAATCCTGTCTATTCAATAGTTTTTCTTTGTGCCTTCGTGCTGATGAACAGGTACCTCCGCCTCTCCCATCCGGTCAGGTGCCAGAAGGCCGAAAGCCTGCTAACATGCCTTGATAAATTGATTTAATATCAGACTCTGCGAATAAAGAGAGAGCGGGGGGGAGAGGCAGCAGACATGGCCGATCGCAGACTACAGGTCTTCCACACCGTGGCGCGGCTCCTGAGCTTCACCAAGGCCGCCGAGGCGCTGCACATGACTCAACCGGCGGTCACCTTCCAGGTGCGCCAGCTGGAGGAGTATTTCAACACGCGGCTGTTCGACCGCACCCACAACCGCATCAGTCTCACCGAGGCCGGCAAGCGGGCCTACGAGTACGCCGACCGCATCTTCAGCCTCTACGGCGAGATGGAGAACGCGGTACGGGAGCTCACCGGCGAGATCAGCGGCGTGCTCATGATCGGCGCCAGCACCACCATCGCCGAGTACATGCTTCCGGCCCTGCTGGGGGACTTCAAGGAGAAGTACCCCGACGTCCACGTGCGCCTCAAGGTTTCCAACACCGATGGCATCGTCTCCATGGTGGAGAACAACGTCATCGACCTGGGAGTGGTCGAGGCGCCGGTGAGCAACAAGAATCTCGTGGTTGAAGTGTGCCAGATGGACGAGATGGTGATGGTGGTCCAGCCGGGCCACTCGCTGGCCAGGAAGGCCAGGCTCCAGGTGAAGGACATCGGTCAGAATCCCTGGATCTGCCGCGAAGAGGGCTCCGGTACCCGCGAGGTCATTCTGGAATACATCAGCCAGAACGGGGTCAACAGCAACGACCTCAACGTGGTGATGGAACTGGGCAGCCCCGAGTCCATCAAGGGGGCCATCGAGACCGGGATGGGAATCTCCATCCTCTCGCGCGCCACCATCCAGAAGGAGCTGCAGCTGGGCATGCTCGCGGCGGTCCCCCTGGAGCCGCCCCTCCTGCGCCCGTTCTCGTTCGTGCACCAGAAGCAGAAGTTCCGTCTGCGGGCAATGGACGAGCTGCTGACCTTCGCCCGCCACTACTGCAGCGAGCTGCGCAGCAACGCCGAGGCGGCCCTGGCGTCGCAGAAGTAGCCACCGGGCGCCGGACGGCGCCCGGTATGGCATCCATCCGGCGGTCGCGGTTACCCTTGATCCTGGTGCGTCACTGATTGCCGAGCCGTACACTACCGCCCTCATGACACCCGAGCAGAAGAAGCTGCTGCGTTACTTCTCCGAGCTGCAGTCCGGCGATCGGGAGACCCTGCTGGCATTCGCCGAATTCCTGGCCGGGCGCGGCGGCGTGAAGGCCGAGCAGCCCCCCGCCGAACCGAAAATCATTCCCCGCCCCGAGCATGAGAGCGTGGTGGCGGCCATCCGCCGTCTGTCGGCCTCCTATGCCATGCTGGACAAGGCCAAGGTGCTCAACGACGCCTCGGCGCTGATGGCGCAGCACGTGCTGCACGGGCGCGAGGCGGTGTCGGTCATCGACGAGCTCGAGGTGCTGTTCGAGCGCCACTACCGGCGCATGCTCGAGCAGCGGGAGCAGGCCAGGTGATCCGGATCTTCTCCGGCTGGTTCCGGCGCTATTTCTCCGACCCCCAGGCGGTCATCCTGGTGGTCCTGCTGGTGGTGGGCTTCTCGGTGGTGCTCACCCTCGGCTATACCATCGCGCCGGTCCTCGCCGCCATCGTCATCGCCTACCTGCTCGAAGGGGCGGTGGAGATGCTGCTGCGCTGGCATGTGCCGCGCATGCCGGCAGCGTTCCTGGTGTTCGTGGCCTTCCTGGGGCTGCTGCTGTTCATCTTCTTCGGGCTGATGCCGCTGCTGTGGCAGCAGGTCACCACTTTCGTCAATGAACTGCCGAGCATGCTCACCCTCGGGCAGAAGGCCCTGTTGCGGCTGCCGCAGATGTACCCCGATTTCGTCACCGGGGAGCAGATTCTCGAGTTCATCGCCACCATCCGCGCCCAGCTGGGCGAGTGGGGCTCCAGCATCCTCTCCTACTCGCTGTCCTCGATCCCCGATCTCATCTCGCTGGTGGTCTACCTGATCCTGGTGCCGCTGCTGGTGTTCTTCTTCCTCAAGGATCGGGATCTGATCCTGGACTGGATTACCAGCCGCCTGCCCCGTGATCGCGCGCTGGCCAATCAGGTATGGCGGGAGATGGACAGCCAGATCGGCAACTACGTGCGCGGCAAGATCCTGGAGATCATCATCGTGGGCGTGACCACCTACGTGGTGTTCCTGCTCCTCGGGCTGCGCTACGCCATGCTGCTGGGGCTGATCACCGGCCTGTCGGTGGTGATTCCCTACATCGGCGCGGCGGTGGTGACCATCCCCGTGGTCATGGCCGGCTTCTTCCAGTGGGGGTGGGGGGCGGACTTCGCCTGGCTGGTGGCCGCCTACCTGGTGATCCAGGCCCTGGACGGCAATGTGCTGGTGCCGCTGCTGTTCTCGGAGGCGGTCAAGCTCCACCCGGTGGCCATCATCGTGGCGGTGCTGGTGTTCGGCGGCATCTGGGGCTTCTGGGGCGTGTTCTTCGCCATCCCGCTGGCCACCCTCGTCAAGGCCGTCCTCAACGCCTGGCCCCGCACCGAGGAGGAGCCGGCCCCGCGGCCCCCCGCCGAGACCGCCTGAGCCTTCCCGCCACCCACGAGGGTTCTTTTCACCACGAAGGCACGAAGGACACGAAGAAAAGCGAAAAGACGTTTTTATCCGCAGATTACGCAGATTACGCAGATTTCCTGTTTGGGGCGTGAGTGCTTCTGTTCATGGCCCGGGCAGATTCCTGTCCGCTGCGTCAGCGGAACAGCTGGAGTGGCCGGGATTGTCAACGGGACATCCCGGCATCAAAGAACCTAATCTGTGTAATCGGCGTAATCTGCGGATAGTTCCTTTCTTCGTGTCCTTCGTGCCTTCGTGGTGAACAGGCGGTTTCAGCACACGAGACCTCACAATACCTCGGTGGCGTAGTCGGCCAGGCGCGAGCGCTCGCCGCGGCGCAGGGTGACGTGGCCGCTGTGCTCCCAGCGCTTGAAGCGGTCCACCACGAAGGTGAGGCCGGAGCTGGTCTCGGTGAGGTAGGGGGTGTCGATCTGGCTCACGTTGCCGAGGCAGACGATCTTGGAGCCCGGCCCGGCCCGGGTGACCAGGGTCCGCATCTGCTTGGCGGTGAGGTTCTGGGCCTCGTCGATGATGATGAACTTGTTGAGGAAGGTGCGCCCGCGCATGAAGTTGAGCGAGCGGACCTTGATCCGGCTCTGGAGCAGGTCGTTGGTGGCGGCGCGGCCCCAGTCGCCGCCCTCCTGGGGCTGGGTCAGCACCTCCAGGTTGTCCATCAGCGCGCCCATCCAGGGCGTCATCTTCTCCTCCTCGGTGCCCGGCAGGAAGCCGATGTCCTCGCCCAGCGGCACGGTGGCGCGGGTCATGATGATCTCCCGGTAGCGGCGCTCGTCCAGGGTCTGGGTCAGGGCCGCGGCCAGGGTCAGCAGGGTCTTGCCGGTGCCGGCCACGCCGAGCAGGCTGACGAAGTCGATCTCCGGGTCCATCAGCAGGTTCAGGGCGAAGTTCTGCTCCCGGTTGCGGGCGCTGATGCCCCAGACCTTGCGGCTCTGGGCGCGGTAGTCGGTCACCAGCTCGATGATGGCGGCGCCCGACTCCAGCCGGCGAACCACGCTCTCGAAGCCCTGCTCATCCGGTGTGAACAGAAACTGGTTAGGGTACCAGTCGGTCACATCCGGCCCCGTGACGCGGTAGTAGGTGCGTCCGCTCTCCTGCCATGACTCCAGGTCCCGCCCGTGGCTGTCCCAGAAGTCGCCCGGGAGCTCCAGCGCGCCGGTGAACAGCAGGTTGACGTCATCCAGGACCTGGTCGTTGTAGTAGTCCTCCGCATGGATGCCCACCACGGAGGCCTTGATGCGCAGGTTGATATCCTTGGAAACCAGGGTGACGCGATTTCCGCCGCGCTCCTCCTGCAGCTTCAGCGCGGTGGCCAGGATGCTGTTGTCCGGGGTGTTGCCCGGGAGCGTGTTGGGCAGGTTGGAGGGCAGGTTCTCGGTCTGGAAGAACAGGCGCCCGCGGCCGTTGTTCTCGCCCAGCTTGAGATTGGTCTCCAGCTGCAGTCCGGCATGGATCTCATCCATGGACACGCGCGTGAGCAGCTCATCCAGGAACCGGGTGGCCTGGCGCACGTTGCGGGAGACCTCGGACACCCCCTTCTTGGCCCGGTCGAGCTCCTCGAGCACCACCATGGGCAGGTAGATGTCATGTTCCTTGAAGCGGAAGATGGCGGTGGGATCGTGCATCAGCACGTTGGTGTCGAGGACGAACAGGCGCTTGCCTTCGATACTCGCTTTGCTCATGGGCGTCGGGCTCTCGGGGCGCACGGGGCGCCCGGCTGGTTCCTGGTCAGGGGGGAGTTCGACAACGGTCGCGGCGGGACGGGCTACAGGCTCTGCAGCGCCTGCAGCACTTCGTCCACGTGGCCTTTCACCTTCACCTTGCGCCATTCCCGGCGCAGCACGCCGTCGGCGTCGACGAGAAAGGTGCTGCGCTCGATGCCGCGCACCTGCTTGCCGTACATGTTCTTGAGCCTGATCACGTCGTAGAGGGCGCAGACCTGCTCTTCGGTGTCGGCGAGGAGGGGGAAGGGGAAGCCGTGCTTGGCGGAGAAGTTCTCGTGGGTCCTGGCGCTGTCCCGGGAAATGCCCAGCACTTCCGCATCCAGCGCCTGCAGCTCCGCGTAGTGATCGCGGAAGTCCTGTCCTTCCTGGGTGCAGCCCGGCGTGTTGTCCTTGGGGTAGAAGTAGATCACCACGTTGCGTCCCCGCAGTGCGGAGAGGCGGACGCTGCCGCCGCCGGTCGCCGGCAGCTCGAAATCGGGGGCAGGCCGATCGATGACAGGCTGGTTCATGCCTCGGAATTCTCCTTGTGGGTCAGCGTCGCGGAATCCTTCATGCCTTGGCCGGTTCGAGGACCCCGTCCAGGTTGAGCTCGTCGCAGAAGATCAGGAACTGTTCGCGCAGGGTGGCGATGTGGATGTTGGCGGGCACGTCCACGGTCATGCTCAGGGAGAACATGGGGGTTCCGGTGTGCGGCGCGAAGTAGGTGTCGGTGTAGAGGTCGCGGATGTTGATGTTCTGCACCGAGAAGAAATTGGCGATCTGATGCACGATGCCCGGATGGTCCAGGGCCACCACGTTGACCGAGTAGGGCAGCAGTCGCAGATCATGGCTTCCGGAACCGGTGCGGCGGCTGATGATGGTCAGCTCGAGCTGTTTTTCCAGCGCCTGGATGGAGCTCTCCATCTTGGCGATGGCGTTCCAGTTGCCGGACAGCAGCATCAGGATGGCGAACTCGCCGCCGAGCACCGTCATGCGGCTGTCGACGATATTGCATTCGTTGTCCAGGACGGCCTTGCTCAGGCGGTCCACGATGCCGGGCCGGTCATGGCCCAGGGCGGAGAGGACAAGGAGGTTCTGCGCGGGTTGCTTGGGGCTGGAGTCAGTACGCACGTTGGCTGGTCGGGCTTGGCGCGGCCGCACCCCGCCGCCGGGTCGTTCCGGGAGGGTCCGCGTCGGTCCGCCGGACTTGCCCCCCTGTCCGGCAGTTTATCACGCCTGCCGACGCCTGCCGCAAGCGTGCGGGCCAGTCCGGTCCGTATCCTTGCTTCATTCACCGCCAGGACGCCAAGTGCGCCAGGGTTCCATCGATGCCGGGTGATGTGGAACCGTGACCTGCGGTGCTCCGTGGCAGGCGCAGGCTCACCTGCCTGGCGGCGGTTGCGCCGCTACCGGATCGGGCCGGATGAATCCGGCCCTGCATCTTGTCGGATTTGGCGTCCTTGGCGTCTTGGCGGTGATTGCCCGCGGTCAGGCGTTGAAGACGGGAAGCTCAGAGCTTGACGGCGCGGAGCTGCTCGGCGGCTATCTCGGGGCTGATGGTGCTCACGAACAGGCCCGAACCCAGCTCGAAGCCGGTCGGAATGCTGGTGCGCGGGCAGATCTCCAGGTGCCAGTGGTAGCTGGGGGCGCAGTCCGCATACTCCGGCCCGTGGGGCTGGGTGTGGAGGAAGTAGTTGAACTGGGCGCCGCCGATGACCGCGTCCAGCCGCGCCATGGTGCGCCGGAGCACCCGGGCGAAGTCGGCCAGGTCGGCCTCGTCGAGCCGGGTGTAGTCGCTCTGGTGCTCCAGGGGCAGGATGTGCACCTCCCACTCGAAGCGGCTCGCGAAGGGCTTGATGGCGATGAACCGCTCCCCCCGTTCCACCACGTACTGGCCCACGTTGATGCGCCGGCGGATGCTGCCGGAGCTGCGGTCGTAGATGGTGGCCTCGAAGGTCAGCGCCTCGTCGATGAGCGTGCAGAAGATGCACTGCTGGTGCTTGCGGTAGTGGGCCCGGCTGTTCTCCACCTCGTCGTGGACGTTCTGCGGCACCACCGGCGTGGCGATGATCTGGCTGTGGGTATGGGGGATGCTGGCCCCCGCCGCGGGGCCGAAGTTCTTGAACGCCAGGACATAGCGCAGCCGCTCGTCGGAGGCGTACAGCTCGCGCATGCGGTCGCGGAAGACGCGGAACATCAGCGCGATGTGGGGCTCGGTCATCTCGTGCAGCGCAATCCCGTGCGCGTGGTGGTCGATGACCACCTCGTGGCGGCCGTAGCCGTCGATGGCCTGCTGCAGGCCGAACATCAGCGTGGAACGGCTGCGGTCGTCCCCGAGCACGGGGTAGAGGTTTTCCACGATGCGCACTTCCCAGCTGTCCTCGTCGGGATAGGCGGCGATGGTGGGAGGGGTTTTGTCCTCGTTGCCACGGCAGAAGGGGCAGGTATCCACGTGCTTGCGGGTATCGCGCGGGGCGAGTTCCTCCGCCTTGCGCGGGCGCATCCCGCGGGCGGTGGCCACCAGGACCGACTCGGCCGGAACGATGGGGTTGATGCGGATTTCGCGGATGCTTTCCTGCGATTCTGTCATGGGTTTCCTCCCCGAGGCTGTTGCGGGCCCGGGTGAGCATACCCCAGCCGCCGCCGGGGCGGGGCATAAAGTATCAATACGGGCATAGTCCGACCTTATTGAAATCAATCGGTTCCGGCTCCCGGGCCGAACCCTCCTTGTCACGGGGTTGGCGCCCCATTAACATCTTCAGTTTATCCAACCTCGCTGGAGACCTTCCATGTTTCAAGGCAGTATGGTGGCGCTGGTCACGCCCATGCGCGCGGATGGCGCCGTGGACGAGGATTCGCTGCGCAAGCTGGTCGATTTCCACGTGGAGAACGGCACCGACGCCATCGTCGCGGTCGGAACCACGGGCGAGTCCTCGACCCTGGATGAGCGGGAGCACTGCGAGGTCATCCGCATGGTGGTGGAGCAGGTCGCCGGGAAGCTGCCGGTCATCGCCGGGACCGGGGCCAACTGCACCCGCGAGGCCATCGCGCTGACACGCTGCGCCATGGAGGCGGGGGCCGATGCCTGCCTGCTGGTCACGCCCTACTACAACAAGCCCACCCAGGAAGGTCTCTATCTCCACTACAAGGCCATCGCCGAGGCCGTGCCGATCCCGCAGATTCTCTACAACGTGCCCGGGCGCACCGCCTGCGACATGCTGCCGGAGACGGTGGAGCGGCTGTCCCACATCTCCAACATCGTGGGCATCAAGGAAGCCACCGGCAACCTGGACCGGGGCCGGCGCATCCTCGAGCTCTGCGGCGAGCGGCTCGATCTCTACAGCGGTGACGATGCCACGGCGATGGAGCTCATTCTGCTGGGCGCCAAGGGCAACGTCTCGGTCACCGCCAACGTGGCCCCGAAGCAGATGCATGAGCTCTGCGCCGCGGCCACTGCCGGCGACCGGGAGACGGCGACCGCCATCAACGACCGGCTCATGCCTCTGCACAAGAAGCTGTTCGTGGAGGCGAACCCCATCCCGGTCAAGTGGGCCCTGTACGAGATGGGCCTGATTCCTCCCGGCATCCGCCTGCCGCTCACCTTCCTCTCCGAGCCGAACCGGCCGGTGGTGCGCGAGGCGATGCAGGCAGCTGGTATCCTTTAAGCGACTGAATGACAGGGAAGGGCGCAAGTTGACTATGAATACGAGACTGAACAAGTGGGTGGGGCCGCTCGCGGCGGCTGCGCTCGCCCTGGCACTGAGCGGTTGCGGCAGTTCGTTCTCCGTCTTCGGGGAGAACGGCATCGTCAAGGACCGTGGGGCGGACTACAAGCAGGCCCGCACCGAATCCTCGCTGGAGATCCCGCCCGACCTCTCCAGCTCCAGCATCGACGATGCGATGGTGGTGCCGGACATCAATCCGCGCAGCACCGCCACCTACTCCCAGTACGCCGCCGAGCGCAGCGGGCCGCGCGCGGTCCAGGCCCAGACCGCCGTGCTGCCGGAGAATCCCAATATCCGCGTGGTGCGTGACGCCGACCGGCGCTGGCTGGTGGTGGATGCCGCACCGGAGGCCGTCTGGCCGCGCATCCGGGAGTTCTGGCTCCAGGCCGGGTTCCTGCTCAAGATCGACGATCCCCAGACCGGCATCCTGGAGACCGACTGGGCGGAGAATCGCGCCGATATCCCCAAGGGCTTCATCCGCGACATGCTGGGCAAGGTGTTCGAGCAACTCTACTCCTCGGCCACCCGGGACAAGTTCCGCGTGCGCCTGGAGCGGGGCCAGCGCGACGGCACCACCGAGATCTACCTGACCCACTTCGGCGTCGAGGAGGTGGTCACCGGCGGCGCCACACCGGCCTCGGAAACCGGTACCGTCTGGAAACGGCGGCCCCGTGAGCCCGAGCTGGAAGCCGAGATGCTCAACCGCCTGATGGTCTACCTCGGCACCGAGGAGCGTCAGGCCCGGGCCCTGCTCGCCGCCGGCCAGGGCCAGGCGGACCGGGCCCAGCAGCCCCGCGCCGCACTGTCCCGCGGCGCTGACGGACTGGCCGTGCTGGCGATGGAGGACGATTTCTCCCGTGCCTGGCGCCGGGTGGGCATCGCCCTGGATCGCACCGGCTTCACGGTGGATGACCGTGACCGCTCCCGCGGCGTCTACTACGTGCGCTACAACGATCCGCTCGCCGACACCAAGAAGAAGGAGGGGCTGCTGTCCAAGCTCGCCTTCTGGCAGGACGACGAAACCGGCACCAAGGGCACCAGCTACCTGGTGCGGCTGGTCACCGGGGACGGGGCCGGCACCCGCGTCGTGGTCCTCGACGAGGCGGGTCAGCCGGAGCGCAGCGACACCGCCTATCGCATCCTGAGCCTGCTGGAAGAACAGCTCAAGTAGTGCGCTTCGCCTCGCTGGGCAGCGGCAGCCGCGGCAATGGAACCCTCGTGGAAGAGGGTTCCACCTGCCTGCTGATCGACTGCGGCTTCTCGGCGCGGGAAACCGAACGGCGCCTGGCCCGCCTGGGCCGGGCGCCCGGGGAGCTGAGCGCAATCCTCGTCACCCACGAGCATGGCGATCACCTGCGGGGTGTCGGCGTGCTGGCCCGGCGCTACCGGCTCCCGGTCTGGATGACGCCCGGGACCCGCGCCGCCTGCGCCGGCGAGGAGATTCCAGGCCTCGAACTGTTCAATGCCCATGAGCCCTTCGCCCTCGGGGCGATCGAGGTCACCCCCTATCCCGTCCCCCACGATGCCCGCGAACCGGCCCAGTTCCGCTTCGGCAACGGCGCCGCCACCCTCGGCCTGCTGACGGACAGCGGCTGGATCACCCCCCACATCGTGGCGACGCTCGCCCGCTGCGACGCCCTGCTGCTGGAGTGCAACCACGACCCGGAACTGCTGGCCCGCGGCCCCTATCCCCGGTTCCTGAAGGAGCGGGTGGGCGGCCAACTCGGCCACCTGAGCAATCAACAGGCCGTGGAACTGCTCTCGGAGGTGGACCGGGGACGGCTGCAGCACGTGGTCGCGGCGCACCTGAGCGAGAAGAACAACACCCCGGCCCATGTACGGGCCGGCCTCGCCGGCGTGCTGGGGTGCCGGCCGGAGGAGATCGACGTGGCCTGCCAGGAACAGGGTTTCGGCTGGCGCGAAGTCCGCTGAGGGGGCGCTTGATTCTCCGCCGATTACCCGGATTGCGCCGATTTCATGGCTGGTTCAGTGCGTAGTGCGGGTCCTCCGGCCCGGTGCGGGATCGCAGGGACCTCCAGGGCCCTGTGCCGACGGGCAATCGCTGGATAATCTGCGAATGGATTCTGTGGCAACCGCCGTGATTCCGGGCCCGTGGCAGGTTGTTGCGCCGGGCGCGACGGGGTATCCTTATGCGCCTTCAGGAGAGGTGCCGGAGCGGCCGAACGGGCTTGACTCGAAATCAAGTGACCCCTCACGGGGTCCGTGGGTTCAAATCCCACCCTCTCCGCCAAAGTGACAGAACCGGAATGGGAAAGGCCTGCGCGTTGCGCAGGCCTTTTTTGTGTGCAGGTCGAACGCGCAGGGTCCCCTGTCCGTGCGGCGGCCCCGCCACGGGAGGGTGCGCATGCAGACCCCCCGGTTGCTGCCGCTGTTCCTCTGTCGGCGCCGGTCCCGCTTCAGGACATGTAGGACTTCGCCTCCTCGCCCGGGTAGGGCAGGCCGGCGATGCGCCAGATGGCCAGGCAGCTGCCGAACAGGCCGTAGATCTCGTCCTTCGAGAGCCGTGTCTCGCGGCACACCTGGCGCATGTTGGGTATGGCGCCGAGCCGCTCGAACTTGCCGCGCACCTGGCGCAGCACCCGCCAGTGTGCCTCCGTAAGACCCGTCAGCCCCTCCATCGCCGCGATGTCTGTGGCGATATCATCGGTCCAGAGATGGTGGTCGTGGAGAAAGCCCTCCTCGTCGAAGAGCGGCCTGGCGGCGGGCGGTATCCGGGTTTCCGGCGCGGTTGTCTGCATGGAACGGTCCTCCGTGTCCAACAACAGTGGCCTGTCCCGTGGCATTCCACCGGATTCAGGCCCATGGCGAAAATTGTCCTCTCTGAAAGAAATCATGTTAAATAATATTTAGATTGGTTCTATTGCGAATAATGATATGGAATTGCGGCAGCTCCGCTCCCTGATCGCCGTGGTGGAGGCGGACTTCAGCGTCAGTCGCGCCGCCGAGCGGCTGCACCTGGTCCAGCCCGCGGTCTCCCAGCATCTCAAGCGGCTGGAGGAGGAGCTGGGCACGCTGCTGTTCTCCCGCCAGGGCAAGCGTCTGGCGGGCCTCACGGAGGCGGGCGAGCGGGTCCTGATGCATGCGCGGCAGGTGCTCTCGGGCACGGCCAGCATCCTGGCCGTGGGCCAGGACCATACCCGCCATGACAGCGGCGTGCTGCGTCTCGGCGCCACCCACACCCAGGCCCGCTACGTCCTGCCGCCGGTGATCCGCAGGTTCAGGGAGGAGTACCCCGGGGTCGAGTTGCAGATCCTCCAGGGCACGCCGCAGCAGCTCGCGATCATGGCCGTGCAGGACCAGGTGGATCTCGCCATCTGCACCGAGGCGCTCCACGACTACCCGGGCCTGGCGACCATCCCCAGCTACCGCTGGAACCGTTGCCTGATCGCTCCCCTCGGCCACCCCCTGCTCGAAGCCAGCCCCGTCACCCTGGGCCGGCTCTGCGAGTATCCGATCATCACCTATGTGGCCGGCTTCACCGGGCGCAGGCAGTTCAGCGACACCTTCGCGCGGGTGGGCCTCAGACCCCGCGTGGTGCTGAGCGCCACCGACACGGACATCATCAAGACCTATGTGAGGGAGGGTATGGGGGTGGGCATCATCGCCGCGCCGGCGTTCGAACCGGTGTCCGATGGGGACCTGGGCATGCGTGATCTGAGCCACCTGTTTCCCTGGGAAACCACCCGCATCGCCTATCTGCGCGATCGCTACCTGCGCCGGTTCCAGGAGCGGATCATCGAGATCTTCAAGGAGGAGGCCGACAGGATGGCGCTCGGCAGGCGGACGCCGCGCATCCCTCCCGGGCCGGCGGCCTCGGGGCCGGGCTGAACCGGGTGTCCGCCGGATGCGGGCGGGACCGGGATCCGCGTACACCCCGGGTCAACCGGTCGGTCCGGGGAGCGTGGCGGGAGGGTCCGTGTCCAGCAGGGATTCGAGCCCGGGACGCCGGGGTGTCATGGGGATCGAAGCCCGTCGGCCGGTAGACTTTATCCGTGGCATCGGCACATTTCCCGGGTCAGATCCCCCAGTCATCCCAGCGTTCCAGCCGACGCGCCTGCATGGCCGTGAGCTGGCTGCGGTAGTACTGCAGCTGGACATGGGCGGTACGGGTATCCACGTGCCCGCACACCGCGAGGGCCTGCTCGAGGCGCTGGATGGCGGTAATGATGTCGGTGCGCGAAGGACCCGACAGGGATGTCACGGTTTGCGCGCGCATGCGATCTCCAGGCACACGCCTTGATGGCTCTAGAGCATTAGAGCCTGCAGCGGCTGATTCGTTGCATCACCAGCCGGTCGCATCGGAACTTCCGGTTCGCCCGGTCCCGGCGCAGGGGGTGTCGCGCCCGGCGGCCGCCTGCCGGGTGTACGGCGCGCATCAGGGCACGCCCGGCACTGTTTTCCGGCCTCTCTGCATCCGGTGATGATGCGACGCCGTGCCGGGATCCGGTCGGGATGCGATCCTGGGCGCGCAGTGACCGTATCGCCTCAGACCTGGGCGGAAACCGCGAGGCTGTAGAGGGCGGTGACCACGGCGAACAGCAGCATTCCGGCGGGCCAGCGCCGGGTACGGCGCTCCGGGTGGCGGGGATCGAGCGCCATGATGGCGGAAACGCGGTTGCGGACCTGGTCCTGCATGAAAACGTGGTGACTGTGCATGGCATGGGACTCCTCTGATTGGGAGGGAGGGGCATCCTGCCGGGCCGCATCTTCAGCCGTACTCCATTCGTTCTCCCTTGGATCAGAGATTAGACGAGAACGAAAGGAGAACGCAAGGGGCGGGTGCAGATTCATCCGTACATGGGTGCCGGGGTCAGGGCTCTACCTGGCCGGATGCACCCGGCACCACGCACTCGGAGTGATGGGTGATGGGTGATGGGTGATGGGGTGGTGATCAGGAGAACGCCACAATTCCCATCACTTCATGAAACAGCGCTCGTCATCGTGAGTGCGTGAGGTGATCGCTGTGCCCATTCCCGCACTCCCGCGCCCTTCAGCCTTGCTTCCCTTTCCCGCCCCGCAGGGGCCCTGCTCACAACAGCGGCGCCAGGGTGCGGGCGGTGGCGGCCAGCAGGCGGGTGCGGTAAGGACGGCGGCGCAGCTCGGGCAGGGTGACGGGGGTGGCCTCGGCCTGGATGGCCTGGAACGAGACTTCGAGCGCATTGGCCATGATGGGCCCGTAGAAGAAGGCGTTGGCCTCGAAGTTGAGGCGGAAGCTGCGCCGGTCCAGGTTGGCCGAGCCCACGGTGGAGAAGCAGCCGTCGACGGTGGCGGTCTTGGCGTGGAGCATATGCTGGGGTAACTCGAAGATGCGCACGCCCGCTTCCAGGAGTTCCGCGTAGAAGGAGCGTCCGGCGTGGAGCACCAGGGGATGGTCGGAGTTGCCGGGGAGCACGAGGCGGACGTCCACCCCGCGCAGGGCCGCGGTCTGGAGCGACATGAGCATCGCCTGATCGGGGACGAAGTAGGGCGTCTCGATCCAGATCCGCTCCCGGGCCAGGTTGAGCGCGGAGAAGAGCAAGGTATGGATCGAGCGCCAGCGCAGGTCCGCCGGGCCGCTGGCCAGGAACTGCACCCAGGCCTCACCCACAGGGGCGACCTGGGGGAAATACTCCGGCGTGGCCAGATCCTCGCCGGCGGCCTGGTACCAGTCCTGGGCGAATATCTCCTGCAGCTGGATCACGGCCGGACCGCCCACCTCCACGTGGGCGTCGCGCCACGGGGCTGCCAGTCCGGTGTATTCGTCGCCCACGTTCATGCCGCCCGTGAAGGCCTTGCTGCCGTCCACCACCACCACCTTGCGGTGGTTGCGGAAGTTCAGCGCCAGCTGGCGGCTGAAGAGGTTGACCGGCAGGAACCGTTCCACCCGTCCGCCCACCGCCAGCAGCGGGGCGAAGAAAGCCGGCCGGGTGGTGCGCGATCCCACGTCATCCACCAGCACCCTGACTTCCACGCCCCGGCGCACGGCCCGGATCAGCGCGTCGCGGAGCCGGGTGCCGGTCCGGTCCGGCTGCCAGATGTAGTAGAGCAGGTGGAGGTGGTGGCGGGCCGCCTCGATTGCCGCGATGATCGCATCGAAGCAGTGGTCGCCATCCCGGTAGAGGGTCACCCGGTTGCCGGCGAGCGGACCGCTGGCATCGAGGCGGCGGGCCAGGGCGAGCAGTTCCGGGCGCACCGGGGGGGTGTCCGCCCCCTGGCGGGCCGCGACGGTGATCTCGCTGGTCAGCGGATGCAGCTGGGGGGCGAGGCGGCTCTCCGAGCGGCGCCGGCGGCGCCGGCGCAACTTGAGCCGGGTGGTGCCCAGGATCCAGAAGGCCAGCAGACCGAGGAAGGGCAACAGCACAATGAGCAGGATCCAGGCCAGCGTGGCCCCCGATTCGCGCTGCTGGAGCAGGATCTTGGGTACCAGCAGCAGCACGATGCCGAGGTCCAGCATGATGAACGCGGTGCCGATCCAGAAATCGAGGCTGGTGAAGGGGGCGTCCATCATGGGCGTGGCGGGGTCGGCACCGGCGTTCAGCGCAACCGCACCTGCAGCTTCCCCACGGTCTTGTAGAGCAGGCCGAGGGGGTGTTTGCGGGAGAAGGTGATGATGCGGGTGCCGGCAGGGTAGAACACGTGGTAGGTCAGGAACAGGTGGAGGGGATCCTGCCCCTCGAACAGGCCGCGCAGGCGATCCAGGGCCGTGGTGTCGGGCAGGCTCGGCAGCGCGATGCGGGTATCGTTCACCTGGATGTATTCGGGGCTGATGGTCAGCTCCGGCGTGGCCCGCTCCTGGTGCATCAGTTCGCGCAGGATTTCGCGCCGTTCCCGTGCGGCGAGAATGACACCCACCCGGTCCTCACCGACGAGCCAGGTGAGCGCGCCGGTCTCGTCGGCCACCGCGTCGTGCTCGCCGAAGGCCTGGCACCAGTTGAAATAGTAGGCGGCGTAACGCTCTACCTGTCGTTTGATCGCCACGCGCTCCTTCCTCTCTCCCTGGCGATGGCGCCTGCCTCCCTCAGCCCGAATCCATGGCGGCCGGGCGGCGGCCGGCGTCGTGACGGTGGTTCAATCGTTGCCCGTCCTGGCTTCGCTGTCCCTGCTGAAGGCATGTGCGAGCGCGTCGATGATGGTGCTCATCACCTGCCGGATCGCCTTCTCCTTGTTGTCGTTGACGATGATGTTGATGCTGTTCCGGGGGTCCTGCTCGGCCTGTGACAGCAGGTCCGACTGCAGGCGCCAGATGTCGTCGAAGTGATCCAGGTAGCGCTCGGTACGGCGATCGGGCACCTTGCGGCCACGGCCGCGGATGCGGGCGCGCAGCTGCTCGGGCTTGAGTACGGCGAGGAGGATGGGCACCACGATGGCATCGGTATCGTGGGGGACCCGCTGCAGCACCGCGGGATGCAGGTGCACGCCCTCGATCACCAGTGACACCCGTTCGGTGAGCGCGCGCTGGATCGCGGCCTCCACGGCCACGGAGACCAGCTCCGCCTGGGCATGGTAGCCGTCCAGCACGGCGTTCGCGCCCGGTTCACGGCCCATCCGGCTGCCCGGCAACGCCCGCCAGGCGGTAAAGGAGGAGGCGTGCAGCACCGGCATCAGCTGCTTCGGCACCAGCATGCGCATCACCTCGCGCAGCATGTCGGTTGACTGGGTGCGGGCGCTGTCCAGCCGATGGGCGATATCGTTGGCGATGGTGCTCTTGCCCGAGCCCGGCACGCCGCCGATGAGCAGCAGCAGGGGCCGGCCGCTGTGCAGGAACTCCATCCACACCAGGTAGCGACGGGCGGAGCCCGCGCCGAGATCCTCCTTCAGCCGCCGATAGGTGAGGCGGCGCAGGTGGTGGGAGCTGGTGTGGGTGGCGTTCTCCCGCAGCAGCTCCACGTGGACCTTGCGGGTGATGTCCGCCGATTCCTCGCTGGTGAGTCCGCACGATTCCAGGCAGCGCCGCAGCTCCGCGCGGGAGAAGGGCGATACGTTGCCGGCGGCGGTGCGGACCTGGATGGCCTCCACGCCCCGCCCGCTGGCCTGGTAGGCGCGGGTCTGCTCGGGGGAGGCCAGCCGCTGCAGGCGGCGCAGTACCAGCCGGCGCAGCTCGGCGGTGCTGATCTCGCGGGTCTCTCCCGCGCCTTCACCCAGCTCGGTGCGAATGGCCGAGGCGATATCGTAGGCGCGCTCGAAGGCGAGGCCGGCATCCTGCAGGGAGCGGGTGAGGATGCCGCGCAGGAAGGGAACCCGGGTGCCTTCCCCGGGGTCGGTGACCAGGATCTTGGCCATGGGGCTGCGGATTGCCTCCAGTCTGTGTCAAGGTGTGACAAAGGCCATCGAAAGTAGGGTCTTGGCGGTACTGCGGCGTTACACTCCGATTATGATGTCATCATAACAGGGGCGGCGTGCCGGCCGCACCCGGACACGCAGGGGGAGGCATGTTCAGAACCGCCGAACTGGGCCGGAAAATTCCGAAAGCCGAGTACAAGGAGATCGAACCCGTACTCCGCCAGGAGCTGCTGGAGCTGCAGCAGACGCTCCGTCTCGAGGACGGATTCCCCGTCATCATCGTCTTCGCCGGTGTGGACGGCGGCGGCAAGAATGCCACCGTCAACCGGCTCAACGCCTGGATGGATCCGCGCTGGCTCATCACCCGCGCCTACGGCGAGCCCTCCGACGAGGAGCGCGAACGGCCCGAGTACTGGCGCTACTGGCGCGACCTGCCGCCGAAGGGACGCATCGGCCTGTTCCTGCGCTCGTGGTACTCGCGGCCGGTGATCGATCGGGCCTACGGCAGCATCGACGAGGCGGATTTCGACGAGCGGCTGGACCGGGTCATCAACTTCGAAAATGCCCTGGCCGACGATGGCGCGCTCATCATCAAGTTCTGGATGCACCTGAGCCGCGAGGCGCAGAAGAAGCGCCTCAAGGCGCTGGAGAAGGACCCGCTGACCCGCTGGCAGGTGACCGAGACCGACTGGCACCACTGGCGCCTCTACGACCAGTTCCTCGAGGCCGGGGAGCGGGTCATCATGCGCACCAGCACCGGCAAGGCTCCCTGGTCCATCGTCGAGGGAGTGGATCCCTACTACCGCAGCGTCACCGTGGGGCGCACCATCCGCGACGCGGTGCGCCGGCGCCTGGAGGAGGTGGCCGCCCGCCGCCGGCTCCAGGCCGAGATGCAGGCCGGCAAGGAGGAGGCGAAGCCGGCGCGCCGCAGGCGCCCCGGAACGGCCGGGACGGAGCCGGAGCCGCCGGCACCGGTGACGGTGCTCGACAGCCTCGAAATGAAGCGCCTGGACAAGCGGGGGTACAGGAAGGCCTACAAGCAGCTCCAGGGCCGCCTCAACGAGCTGCAGCGGCGGGCGCAGGAGCGGAAGATCTCCACCATTCTCGTCTTCGAGGGCCCCGATGCCGCCGGCAAGGGCGGCGCCATCCGCCGGGTGACCGAGTCGCTCGATGCCCGCAACTACCAGGTGCTGCCGTTCGCCGCGCCCACCGACGAGGAGAAGGCCCAGCACTACCTGTGGCGCTTCTGGCGCCATCTCTCCCGGGCCGGCCGGGTGACCCTGTTCGACCGCAGCTGGTACGGCCGGGTGCTGGTGGAGCGGGTGGAGGGGTTCGCCGGCGAGACCGAGTGGCGGCGGGCCTACTCCGAGATCAACGATTTCGAGGCCCAGCTCATCGAGCACGGGATCGTGTTGATGAAGTACTGGGTTCACATCAGCAAGGAGGAGCAGCTGCGCCGCTTCCAGGACCGCGAGCAGACGCCCCACAAGCGCTGGAAGCTCACCGCGGATGACTGGCGCAATCGCGAGAAGTGGAATGACTATCTGCTGGCGGTCAACGACATGGTGGAGCATACCAGTACCCGGCTTGCGCCCTGGAACCTGGTGGAGGGGGACGACAAGCCCTATGCCCGGATCAAGGTGATGTCCACCCTGTGCGACAAGCTGGAGCAGGTGCTGGGAGAGGAGTGATCCCCCTCCGGGGCTTATACTGATCCCGCTGCACCAGACCCGGCGTGGCCTTGCCCGGCCCCCCGCCGGGGGCGGAGTCAAGGGGCGGCTTGCCGCATGGGACATTTCCCAGGGTCGTGGACGATCATCAGAGGAGAGGAGCGGACGGTGTTCAAGAATCCCATTGCGAGCCTGCTCGGCAGCTCGCCATTCAAGGCGCTGCAGGAGCATATGCGGGTGGTGCTGGAGTGCGCACGGGAGGTCACTCCCCTGTTCGAGGCCCTGAGCGCGGGCGACCAGGAACGGGTGCGGGAGATCGAACAGCGCATCTTCGAGCGTGAGGCCGCCGCCGACAGCATCAAGAACCAGCTGCGCCAGCACTTGCCGAAGAGCCTGTTCATGCCCGTGGACCGGCGTGACCTGCTGGAAGTGCTGCAGATGCAGGACTCCATCGCCGATACCGCCCAGGATATCGCCGGGCTGCTGGTGGAGCGGCCCATGGAGGTGCCCGAGCCGCTGCGCGAGCCTCTGCTGGCGCTGACCCGGCGCTGCGTCGAGGTGTGCGAGCACTCGGCACGGGTCATCGAGGAGCTCGACGAGCTGCTGGAAATGGGCTTCCGCGGACGCGAGGCCGACCAGGTGGAGACCATGGTGGACGAGCTCAACCGCCTCGAGGACGAAACCGACGAACTCGGCATCCGCCTCGTGCGCAGCCTCTTCGCCCACGAGGACGAGATGAACCCGGTCTCGGTGATGATGTGGTACCAGCTCATCAACTGGATCGGCGACCTGGCCGATTACGCAGAAAAGGTGGGCGACCGGCTGCGGCTGCTCATCGCGCGCTGACGCTGCCGGCTCGGCCGACGGCCGAGGCCGCAGGGAGCGATAGCCCGCGGGGGGGTGCGTCTTCCCGCACGGAACAGACCTCACAACAACGACAATCGAGGGGTCTTCCGCAACAACGACAACATGACATAGCGGGTATGGGTGTGGATATCATCAGCAACTACGGTACGTTCTTCCTCGTGCTGGCCGTTCTGTTCGGCTTCTACATGACCTGGGGCATCGGTGCCAACGACGTGGCCAACGCCATGGGCACCTCGGTGGGCTCCGGCGCCATCACCGTCGGCCAGGCCATCCTCATCGCCGCGGTGTTCGAGTTCGCCGGGGCCTTCATTGCCGGCGGCCACGTGACCGCCACCATCCGCAAGGGCATCATCGATGCCGGGCCACTCGCCGGACATCCGGAGCTGCTGGTCTACGGCATGCTCGCCGCGCTGCTGGCGGCGGCGATCTGGCTCATGATCGCCTCCACCCGCGGCTGGCCGGTCTCCACCACCCACTCCATCGTGGGCGCCATCGTCGGCTTCGCAGTGGCCGGCATCGGCATCGACGCGGTGCAATGGGGCAAGATCGGCCAGATCGTCGCCAGCTGGGTGGTCTCCCCGGTGCTGGGCGGCCTGCTGGCCTTCCTGCTGATGTTGAGCATCCGGCGCTTCATTCTCAACACCGAGCATCCCTTCGAGAGCGCCAAGCGCTGGGGGCCCTTCTACGTCTTCCTGGTGGGGTTCATCATTGCCCTGGTGACGCTGTTCAAGGGTCTGAAGCACCTCGACCTGACCCTCTCGGTGGGCATGAGCTTCGTGCTGGCCGTGGGCATAGGGGCGGCGGTGGCGCTGGTGAGCTGGGTGCTGATCCGGCGCGTGCGCATCGATGCGGCCGCGGATCGCACCTTCCACTATGCCAGCGTGGAGAAGGTCTTCGCGCCGATGATGATCTTCACCGCCTGCGCCATGGCCTTCGCCCACGGCTCCAATGACGTGGCCAACGGCATCGGTCCCATGGCGGCGGTGGTGAGCATCGTCAAGAGCGGCGGCGAGGTGGCCCAGAAGGCCGAGCTGCCGCTGTGGATTCTGATCCTGGGCGGCGCCGGCATCGTGGTGGGGCTGGGCACCCTGGGCTATCGGGTGATGCGCACCATCGGCACCAGTATCACCGAGCTGACCCCGAGCCGGGGGTTTTGCGCCACCCTGGCCGCGGCCGCCACCGTGGTGCTCGCCTCGCGGACCGGACTGCCGGTCTCCACCACCCATATCGCGGTGGGGGCGGTGATCGGCGTGGGCCTGGCCCGGGGCATCGGTGCCATCGACCTGCGGGTGATTGGCGGCATCGTGACCTCCTGGCTGGTCACGCTGCCGGTGGGGGGCATCCTGGCGGCACTGTTCTTCTTCATCCTGAAGGGGGTGTTCGGTTGACCGTGGCCGGGGACGGCGACCACCCCGCCGACCCGGGGCGCGAACTGCTGCTGCTGCGTCATGCCAAGTCCGACTGGAACACCGGGGCGGCCACCGACTTCGACCGCCCCCTCAATGTCCGCGGCCGGCAGGATGCGCCGCGCCTGGGGAAATGGCTCTACACGGTGGGGCTGGTGCCGGATCTCGTGCTTGCCTCGCCGGCGCGGCGTGCGCGGCAGACCGCGCGCCGGGTGTGCAAGGCGCTCGGCTATCCGCGCGAGTCGATCCTGTGGGAGCCCCGCCTCTACGAGGCCGGCCCCGGCACGCTGATCGGCTGCCTGCAGGCACTGTCCGGCATGCCGCGGCGGGTGCTGCTGGTGGCGCACAACCCGGGCCTGGAGGAGCTGCTGCGCCACCTTTGCGGCGCGCTGGAGACGCCGGCCGACGGCAAGCTCCTGCCCACCGCGGCGCTGGCGCGCCTGGCGATGCCGGCGGACTGGCGGCGCCTGGAGAGCGGCTGCGCCCGCTTGCTCGGCCTGGTCAGGCCGCGCGATCTGCCGCGCTAGTGTACTGCTTCAGCAGGCGTCGAGTATCTCGGACCAGAGCGCGGCATAGGCCTGCGCCGCCGGACTGCGGCCGGCCCAGGCCCCCAGCGGCGCGCGCTGCAGCCCCATCCGTTCCACGTCGCTGGCGTAGGGAATGGCGGCTCTCAGCACCCCGGGCCGTTCCGCCGGCAGGGCCTCCATCACCTCCAGGTGGAGGCGCTTGCGCCGGTCCACCATGGAGAAGAAGGGGAGCACCCCGAGCCGCTCCAGCCCATTGTCGGCCACGAAGCGGTCCAGCTGTTCCAGGGTGCGCAGGGAGAGGATGGTGGGGATGAGCGGCACCAGCAGGACGTCGGCGGCGCGGAAGACATTCTCCGAAACCAGCGAGATGCTCGGCGGGCAGTCGAGGAACACCCGGTCGTAATCCTCCGCCAGGGGTTTCAGCAGCTTGCGCAACCGGGTGGGCTTGCGCTGCTCGTCCAGCATCAGGTCAAGGTTGCGGTAGGAGAAGTCGGCGGGGAGGAGGTCCAGGTTCTCGAAGTCGGTGCCCTTGATGAGCGCGTCCAGTTCATGCTTGCCGCGCACCAGTCCCTTGCCGCCGCCCTTGACCTTCGGCTTCACCCGGAAGTAGAAGCTGGCCGCGCCCTGGGGGTCGAGATCCCAGACCAGGGTGCGGGCGCCGTCGCGGGCCGAGAGCCAGGCCAGGTTGACCGCGGTGGCGGTCTTGCCGACCCCGCCCTTGATGTTGTAGGTGGCGAATACCTTCATGACGGCTTGTGTGCCTCCTCCCGGAACAGGCTGCGGAACAGGCGCCGGTTGGATTCGGAATCGAAGCCGGAAAAGCGCGCATGGAACTCCCTGCGCGCCAGTGCCTGACGGTGGTGGAGATTCTCCACCAGGTGGGCGATGGCTTCCAGGGTCGCGGCCGGAACCTCGCCCTCAGCCTGCATCTCCCCGGCGAAGCGCTCCAGGGTGTGGCCCTGGACTTCCAGGTCCTGGAAGTCGCCCAGGTTGTCCTGCAGCCCCTTGAGCGCCTTCACCAGGCGCCGGTACTTTTTCGCCGGATAGAGACACTGGAAGAACTCCAGCAGGTAACGGAGCTTCTTGCACGACTTGCGCAGCTCGTGCAGCGCCTCCGCCGGGGAGTCCCCGCAGATGGCGCGGCCCTCCCTGCGTACCCGCTTGTACATGTGCCGAATCCGCGCTGCCGCGAGGGTCTCGACCGGCTGGCGCGCCTCGGCGGGCGGGCGGGCCGGCTCGGTTTCGAGCCATGCGCGCCAGTCCGCGACCAGGCGGCGGAACCGCTGTGAGCGCAGCACCCGGGCGAGCCGCTGCTGCTCCAGCCGCTGGTGGGCCGCGAGAAAGTCCCGCAGCGGGGCGAGATGGGGGCGCTGCTCCGGCGGCAGGCTGTCGCGATAGCCCTCGAACTTCAGCAGGTAGACATCGAGGTCGCGGGTGGGGCTGGTCACCTGGCCGAGCCAGGCGAACCCGTTGCGGAACCGCGCGAAGCCACGTCGCGGCAGCACCCCGCCGAGCTGGCCGAGGGCGGTCCGGGTCCGGCGCACGGAGACCCGCAGGTCGTGCAGGAACTCCGGATCGGTGTCGGCGCAGCTGCCCTCGACATTGCGTTCCAGCATCTCCAGCAGGTGCAGCAGCAGCCTGCGCACGGCGGCGCCGGCTTGCAGGCCGGGTTCGAAGGCCACCCGCAACCTGGGGCTGTAGTCGCAGGGGGTGCGGCCGAGCCGGGCCAGGAGCGGCTCCAGCGGGTGGTCCGTGCGCCATTCGAACAGGTTCGAGGCCTCGAGCGCGGCGCGGGTATGGCCCAGCACGCGCCGGTAGCCCTTCACCGGGTAGAGGCGCAGCCAGTACCAGGGCCGGCCACGGGGCCGGCCCCGATCATCCAGCAGGCGCCAGGTCTCGAGCGCGGCCCGCAGCACAACCTTGCCGTTGGCGTCGATGCGCTCGAAGGGAACGACCCGGCAGCGGCAGCTCGCGCGGGGCAGCAGCGCGCGCTCCTCGGTGACGGGCTCCAGGGCCTCGCGCACGGGGCCGGGGGGCAGCGCCCGTGCGAACCGCGGGGACTCGGACAGCGTCAGCCGGCGGAGGACGCGGCCCTCGGCGGGGCGGTACCAGAACAGCCGGCAGTCGTCACTGTCGGATTCCGACTCCAGGGCCTCGCCGCGCCGGAGGAGCCGCCAGTCGAAGGTATCGAGCCAGTGCCGCGATGCGCTGAAGGCGGGAAGGGCGCGGAAACCCAGCGCACCGGTCAGCAGCCGGGCCGCGGACTGCAACGGGCCGGAGACGGACAACTGGAGGAAATCGACGGTCATCTGGGCCCTGCCATGGGCGTTGATACCAGGACGAAATGTACGTTTATAGTCTACCAGCTACAATCGACGGGTGTGTTACAGGGGGCCAGTCTCCCGTTGCCGGTCACCCGTCGCCGGTGCAGGCAGTGCCGGGGGCTTGCGGGGGTATCAACGGGGGCATTGTCCGTAGGGTCAACGGGCAACCGGGATCTGCAACGGGCAACTGGAAATGGGAGGCCGAGTGACGGAAATTCTGGGACTGTTGGTTCTGCTGGTGCTCTCGGGGCTGTTCTCCGGCTCGGAGACGGCCCTGGTGTCACTGTCGCTGGCGCGTACCGAGGCCCTGATGAAGGAGGGGCGGCGCGGCGCGCAGGCGCTCTACCGCCTCAAGCACAATCCCAGCCGCATGCTGATCACCATTCTCATCGGCAACAACGTGGTCAATATCGGTGCCTCGGCCCTGGCCACGGTCCTGGCCACGGAACGCCTGGGGCACCTGGGTCCCGGCGTGGCGGTCGGCGTGCTCACCGTGCTCATCCTCATGTTCGGAGAGATCACCCCCAAGAGCCTGGCCACCCGCTACGCCGAGCGGATCTCGCTGGCGGCGGCACCCCTGATGCTGGCTATCATGCGCCTGTGCTGGCCGCTGGTGCGGGTGTTCGAGCTCTTCACCACCTGGGTGCACCGGCGCACGGCGCTGGGGACAGAGCCGACGATCACCGAATCGGAACTGATCCACATGCTCGAGCACGGCACCGCGGAAGGCACCATCCAGTACCGGGAGCGGGAGATCATCGAGCGGGTCTTCGCCTTCAATGACTTGAAGGTGACCGATGTGATGACGCCGCGGCGGCGCATCTTCAGCCTCGCCGCCGACCTGAGCCTGGAGGCGGCCCTGCCGGAGATACTCGGGGCCTCCTACTCGCGCATTCCCGTCTACGACAACGCGCCGGAGGAGATCTGCGGCGTTCTCTACCTGCGTGACGTACTCGCCGCCGTTGCCGACCGGCAGATGGACATCACGCTGCGCTCGCTGGCACAGGAACCCCTGGCCGTCCCCCCCACGCTCAGTATCGACCAGCTGTTCACCACCCTCAGCACCGAGCAGCGCCACCTGGCGCTGGTGGTGGACGAGCTGGGCACCCTGGAAGGACTGGTGAGCCTCGAGGACCTGGTGGAGGAGCTGGTGGGGGAAATCTATGACGAGAGCGATCGGGCCCCCACCCGGCTGCTGCAGCTGGGTCCGGAGACGGTGGCGGCGGACGGCACCGCCGAGCTGCGGGAGCTGGAGCACTTCTTCGGACGGGATCTACCGGGCAAGCCCACCGACACCATCAGCTACTGGATCCTGGCCCACACCGGGCGCATCCCGGAAACCGGCGAGGAGATCACCCTGGACGGGCTCCAGGTGCAGGTGGAAAAGGCCTCGCCCCGGCGCATCCACCGGCTGCGCATCAGCGGCCGGCGCAGTACGGCCGATTGACGGCTTCCGCCGCCTCCGGTTTATCCTGCGGGAAACGGAAAACCGTTTTCTGACCACCCGTCACTCTTCTCCCTCGTCATCCTCCTCGACGACGACGGTCTTGGCGAGGCGCTTGGCGAAGTAGTAGATGCGCTTGAGCTTCTCGATGACATCCACCTCCATGCGGTAGGCCGGCAGGCGGTTGGGCTCCGTCGCCACCAGCCGGTGCACTTCATGCCGGGACGCGGAGCCCACCAGCCGGTTGAATTCACGCTTGCGGGCGATGACCGCCGCGGCCGCCTCGGGATCCCGATCGGCCACCGCGCGCAGGGCGGTGGTCACCGTCTCCGCCACCACCGCGTGCAGTCCCGTCAGCACCTCCTGGGTGGCGCGGCTGATGTGCAGGCCCACCTGCAGGCGCTTTTCCCCCAGGGCCACCAGGTCGGTCTCGATGACATCGCCGATGTTCTCGAGATCGTTGGCCGCCTCCATGAGATGCATGAAGTCGCGGGTCTGGTCGTTGGTGAGGGAGCGCTTGCTGATCTGCCCCAGGTAGGTGACGACGGCGCCGTGGAGGGTGTCCACCGCGTCGTCCATGCCCGCCACCCGGCGCAGGGAGGCGCGGCTGCCGGTGAGCAGCGCCGGCAGCATCTGGTCCAGCATCGCCTGCACATGCTGGCCCATGTGGCCGATTTCCAGCCGGACCCCGTCGAGCGCCAGGGAGGGGGTGGAGAGCAGCTCGCTGTCGAGATAGCGGGCGCGCACCACCTCCTCCTCCTGCAGCGGGCGGTCCGGGACCACCCACTCGCAGAACCGGGCGAAGAAGCTGGCCGCGGGGAGGAACAGCAGTGCCAGGCCGACATTGAACAGCGTATGGGCGTTGGCGATCTGGCGCGGGGTCTCCGCCGCCAGGCGCTCCAGGCCCGCGAGATCATCCGCCGCCGGCGAGACGGAGCGCACCAGTTGCGCCAGCTCCGGAATGAAACCCACCACCAGCAGCACCCCCGCCACCTTGAAGGTGACGTGGGCCACCGCCACCCGCACCGCCTCGCGGGGCTTGCCGATGGCCGCGAGCCCGGCGGTCATGCAGGTGCCGATGTTGGCGCCCAGGGCCAGGGCGATGCCCGCCTCGAGATTCACCAGCCCCTGGGTGGCCATGGCGATGACCACGCCCATGGTGGCGGAGGAGGATTGCACCAGGCCGGTGAAGAGCGTGGCGGCGAGAATGCCGTACAGGGGGTGCGAGAAGCCCTGCATCAGGGCGATGAAGGGCTCGTAGTCGCGCAGCGGCCGCATGCCGTCGCTCATCAGCCCCATGCCGAAGAAGATGAGGCCGAGCCCCATGGTGAGCTGGCCGTACTGGCGCAATGCCTCCGCGCGGCCGGCAAAATTCATCAGGAAGCCCGCCGCCACCAGCAGCAGAGCGTAGCGGGTGACCTTGAAGGCCACGATCTGGGCGGTGATGGTGGTGCCGATGTCCGCGCCGAGGATGACGCCCACGGCCTGGGACAGGGACATCAGTCCGGCGGAGACGAAGCCCACCAGCATCACCGTGGTGACCGAGGAGGACTGGATGATGGCGGTGATGGCCGCACCGGTGAACAGTCCCATCACCCGGTTGCCCGTGAGCCGTGCCAGCAGCACCTTGAGGCCGTCGCCGGCCACGGCCTTGAGCGCCTCGGCCATCTGCTCCATGCCGAACAGGAACAGGGCCAGGCCGCCCAGGAGCTGCATGCTCATCTGCCACCAGTCCAGGCTCGCCTCCGTGGCCGCGCCCAGGGCCGGTGAGGCAGCGATCGCCAGCAGGAGTGCCGCGAGGGCTTCAGGTTTCCGCATCCGTGCCTTCCGGGGCCTCTTCGGCGGGTGGTTCGGGCAGGGGGGCGGGCTGTTTCACCAGCACCACCGGCACCGGGCACAGGCGTACCACCTGTTCGGCCTTGGAGCCGAGCAGCGCATCGGCCAGGCAGCTGCGGCCCTGGCTGCCCATCACCACCAGCCGTGGCCGCAGCTTCTCCACCAGTTCGAGAATGCGGGTGACCGGAAGCCCCGTGACCAGTTCGGTGTGCAGCCGTTCCACCACCGGGTCCCCGGGGTGGGTGGCGGCGAAACGCTCGAGGAAGTTGTTCAGGACCTCGCCGGCGAGGTCCTCGAGCTTGCGCAGCCGGGGGGTGCTGTCGCCGAGGGCGCGGGTGTAGTAGCCGGGGGCCTCGGCCGGGTCGTGGACCACGTGCAGAACCACCAGCGGCGCCCTGAGCGCCGCCGCCAGCTCGCAGCCGAGCTCCAGTGCCGCCGCGGAGTGGGGCGAGAAATCCACCGGCACCAGGATCGGTGCCTCCGAATGCTCCTCTGCCATCTGCGCATCCTCCCTGGTCGGGGTCCCCCCCCATACCCTGGCCGGACCGTCCGCTGGGGAGACGGCCCGGTCAGGCTACTGCGCCGGTCAGGACTGGACGCGGCGCTGGAAGTGGCTCACAAGCTTGCGGCGCACTTTCTTCTGTTTATGCTTGACGGCCGCGGCCAGGCGGCGCTGGGCGACACCGATCAGCAGCTCCTGGCAACTCTTGGCATCCTGGCCCGGCGCCGGCTGGCGCTGCACGTAGGAACCATCGGGCTGCATCTCCCAGGCGCTGCGGCGGTCGCTCAGCTGCACGTCGAGAATCAGCCGCAGCTCCTGGCGCAGATCGATGTCCTCCACCGGCGCCACCACCTCCACCCGGCTCTCCAGGTTGCGCTTCATCAGGTCGGCCGAGCCGATGTAGTACTCCTCGGCGCCGCCGTTGCGGAAGTAGTAGATGCGGCCGTGCTCCAGGAACCGGCCGACGATGCTGATGACCTGGGCGCTTTCGGTCAGTCCCGGCAGGCCGGGGCGGAAGCGGCAGGTGTCGCGCACGATGAGATCCACCTTCACCCCGGCCTGGGCCGCGCGGTAGAGGGCGCGGGTGATGTCCGCGTCCTCCAGGGCGTTCATCTTGAACTGGATGTGGCCCGGGCTCTCCTCGGAGTGGCTGCTGATTTCGCGCTCGATCTTCTCCAGCAGCGTCTTCTTCAGGGTGTAGGGCGCGGCGAGGATCTTGCGGTAGCTGGGCGGCGGCGAGTAGCCGGTGAGGAAGTTGAACAGCTCGGTGAGATCCTGGCCGATGTCGTTGTCGCCGGTGAGCAGCCCCAGGTCGGTGTAGAGCCGGGCCGTGCCGGCGTGGTAGTTGCCGGTGCCGATGTGGGCGTAGCGGCGCAGGCCGTTGTAGTCGCGGCGCACCACCAGGATGATCTTGCTGTGGGTCTTCAGCCCCACCACGCCGTAGGTGACGTGGATGCCGGCCTCCTCCAGCCGCTTGGCCCAGTTGATGTTGGCCTGCTCGTCGAAACGCGCCTTGAGCTCCACCAGCACCGCCACCTGCTTGCCGTTGCGGGCGGCGTTCACCAGCGATTCGATCACCTTGCCCTCGCCCGAGGTGCGGTAGAGGGTCATCTTGATGGCCAGCACCTTGGGATCGTTGCTGGCGCTGCGCAGGAACCGCTCCACCGAGGTGCTGAAGGACTCGTAGGGGTGCTGCAGCAGGATCGGACCGCCATCGCGGATGATGTGGAAGATGTTGCGCTTGTCGTGGGCCAGCCGCGGATGATCGATGGGGTAGTGGGGCGGATCGTGCAGCTCGGTGGACTCGAGGCCCGCGATCTCGAACATGTCGCGCATGGCCATCATGCCCTCGATTTCGAACACGTCCGCCTCCTCGTCGAGGCCCAGTTCGGCGGCGAGCATGCCCCGGTGGACCGGGTTCATGTCCTTCTGCACCTCCAGGCGCACGATGGGCGCGAAGTGGCGCTCGCGCAGCTCGGTCTCGATCATCTCCAGCAGGTCGTCGGCCTGCTCCTCGTCGAGCTCCACGTTGGCGTTGCGGGTGACCCGGAACAGCTCGCAGGAGACGATCTCCATGCCGGGGAAGAGCAGGTCGAGGTTGTTCGACACCACCTCCTCCAGGAGGACGAAGGTGTTCTCGCCGCCCACCCGGAGCAGCCGCGGCGCGATGCCCCGGATGGCCGGCACCTTGATGCGCGCCATGTGCAGCACGTTGTCGGTGTCGCCGCTGTGACGCAGGGTGACCAGCAGGTTCATCGCCAGGTTGGAGATGAAGGGGAAGGGGTGCCCCGGGTCCATGGCGAGGGGCGTCAGGAGCGGAAAGATGTTGGTGACGAACTCCTGTCGCACCAGCTCGCGCTGGGCCGGCTCGAGCTGCTCGTAGCGCAGCAGCCGGATGCCCTGCTCGGCCAGCAGTTCCAGCACCCGGTGGTAGGCGGCCCGCTTGCGCAGGGTGAGCTCGCGGATGAAGGCGTGGGCATCGGTGATCTGCTGCGCCGGGGTGCGTCCGTCGACGGTGGTTTCGTTGCGTCCCGCGGCCACCAGCTGCTTGAGGCCGCCGATGCGCTTCATGAAGAACTCGTCCAGGTTGCCGCTGACGATGGCGATGAACTTGACCCGCTCCAGCAGCGGGGTCCGGTCGTCTTCGGCCTCGTGCAGCACGCGCTGGTTGAAGGCGAGCCAGGTGAGCTCGCGGTTGAGATAGAGCTCGGAGCTGCCCAGGTCGTACTTGGGCTTCGCCTTTGCCCGCGGGCGGCGTTTGGGCTGGGTGGTCGCGGCCGGGTTCCGGGGCGCGCTGTGGGTGTCACTCATCGGGGTTCACCATCGGGGCTGTCGATGCGGGGAACATAATGAAAATGATAGTACCACGCGGCCCCGTGGGCGTGAGCCGGGCGCCGCGGACGGTAACAATCTTCAACCCGGGATGCGCGGACAGGGGCGGGGCGGTTGCCCGCGGGCGGTCCCGACCGGACGGGTTGTCGCCGTGAGGCCGCCGTCGGTGGGGGCGGTGCGGATGAATCGGGCGGCGTCGGACCCGGTGCCGGTCAGCTGGCCGGGATGCCGTTGACGGCCGTCACCCGCAGGGTGAAGAAGCTGCCGTCGGCGTCGCGGTGGGTGATCTTGACCGGCAGGTAGGCGAGCTTCTCGGCGCACCAGATGGTGGTCACGCGCCCCTTGCGGTCCTTCTGGCGCTGGACCTTGACCGTGCGCAGATCGCCGAGCTCGGTCTGCAGCGTCTCCATGCCCTGGAAATCCACCTGGTAGACCTTGAGCTTGCCGCCGTCGGCCACGTGGTAGGAAAGGTCCCGCCGGCCGTGGCTCAGGTCGAGCATCAGGGCCAGCTGGTAGCCGAGCTTGTCCTGGGTGCCCTGGGGGATCTCCATGGTCCAGGGCTCGTTCTCCACCCGGTTGAGGACCTTGCCGGCGGCCCAGTCGAAGCGCAGGTCGGCCTCGCGTTCGCGCTTGCTCCCGGTGTGCTGGTAGGTGTAGCGCAGGGGCTGGATCTGGCCTTCGCGGCCGTAGACCCACTGGCTGGTCTCGCGGATGCGGTCGTCGCGGAACAGGGCGAGGACACCGATGGGGCGGGTGAAGGACTCGTACATGTAGTGCTCGCCCTCGCGGTGCAGGCGTACCTGCAGCTCCGCCACGTCGAGGCCGTTGAGCGACAGGGTGTAGTCGGCCTCGAACTCGGGCAGGGGGGCGTGGGCGGCCGCCAGGGGCAGGGACACGGCCAGCAGGGCGCAGGCCGTCAGCAGCAGACCCCGTGTCCGCCCCCGGCGCCGGCTCATGGTGCCGCCGCCTCTGCCGCTTCGGGATTGTACTCGTGTCCGCCGGGCCCCAGGGGCGCCCCGTCCAGCCACACCCGTCCGCCGTTCAGCCGCAGCCGGCCCTCGGCGAACCAGCGGATGGCCAGCGGGTAGATGCGGTGCTCCTGGGCCAGGACCCGGGCAGCCAGTGCCTCCGCATCGTCACCGGGCAGCACCGGCACACGCGCCTGCACGATGACGGGGCCGGAGTCCAGCTCCGGGGTCACGAAGTGCACGCTGGCGCCGTGCTCCCGGACCTCGGCCTCCAGCGCCCGGCGGTGGGTATGCAGGCCACGGAACGCCGGGAGCAGGGAGGGGTGGATGTTGAGCATGCGACCGCTGTAATGGGCCACCAGCTCCGGGGTGAGGATGCGCATGAAGCCCGCCAGCACCACCAGCCCCGGATCGAAGCGGTCGATGAGCTCCACCAGGAGCCGGTCGTAGGTCTCGCGGTCCGGGGCCTCGCGGTGATCCAGCACCTCGGTATGGATGCCGCCGCGGCGGGCGCGCTCCAGGCCGAAGGCATCGGCGCGGTTGCTGATGACCGCCCTGATCTCCACCGGCAGCGCGCCGGCCGCGGCGGCGTCGATGATGGACTGCAGGTTCGTGCCGCCACCGGAAATGAGGACCACGATGGGCAGGGGCGCGCCTGGTTTCACAGCTCGGCGCCCTCCAGCACCACCCGCGGGCCGGTGCCGTCATGGGCCTCGATGGCGCCGATGATCCAGGCCTGTTCACCGGCTTCCCGGAGATGCTCGATGGCTGCGTCAGCCTGGTCGGCCGGGACGCACAGGACCATGCCCACGCCGCAGTTGAAGGTGCGGTAGAGCTCCGCGTCGGGGATGTCGCCCTGCTCCTGGAGCCAGTCGAAGATCTGCGGCCGGGGCCAGGCGCCGGTGTCGATGACCGCCCGGGTTCCCTCCGCCAGCACGCGCGGCAGGTTCTCGGGCAGGCCGCCGCCGGTGATGTGGGCCATGGAGCGCACATCGACCCGCTCCAGGAGGGAGAGCAGCGGCTTGACGTAGATGCGGGTGGGTTCCATCAGCGTCTGGCCCAGGGTGCGCCCGTGGAAGGTCGCCTCGAGGCTGGCGCCACTGACCTCGAGCACCTTGCGGATCAGCGAGTAGCCGTTGGAATGGGGGCCCGAGGAGGCCAGTCCGACCAGCACGTCGCCGGCCGCGACACGGCTGCCGTCGATGATCCGTTCCTTCTCCACCACGCCGACGCAGAAGCCGGCCAGGTCGTAGTCGCCCACGGCATACATGCCTGGCATCTCCGCGGTCTCGCCCCCCACCAGCGCGGCGCCCGCCTGCTCGCAGCCGCGGCCGATGCCGGTGACCACGGCCGCCGCCACCTCCACCTCGAGCCGGCCGGTGGCATAATAATCGAGGAAGAACAGCGGCTCGGCGCCGAGCACCACCAGGTCGTTGACGCACATGGCCACCAGGTCGATGCCCACCGTGTCGTGGTGCTGCAGCGCCAGGGCCAGCTTCAGCTTGGTACCCACGCCGTCGGTGGCGGAAACCAGCACCGGCTGGCGGTAGCGGTCCAGGGGCAGTTCGAACAGGGCGCCGAAGCCGCCGAGCCCGCCCATGACCCCGGGCCGCCGGGTACGCTCGGTGACCGACTTGATGCGTTCCACCAGGGTGTTGCCGGCGTCGATGTCCACTCCGGCGTCGCGGTAGCTCAGGCCGGTCCTGGTGTGAGAGGGGTTGGAATCGGATTTCAAGGACGTGCTCCGGATCTCATGGGGTTGCGGTGGCAGGGACGGGGTCGAAAAGTGAATTTTACAGCCCTTAAACCTGACAAAGCCACCTCCGGGGCTCCGGGGCGGCGTGCCCGCGGGATGTGGCCGCGCGGGCGGGGTCGCCCGGTCCGGGGGAAGGCAACGGGGTGGACGGGATTCCCCGGCCGCATTCACCCCGGTGTCGCCGGCGCTTGATGTAGAATAACCACACCGGCGGTGTCGACCCGCCGGCGTGTACACGCCGGGAACCGCCGGGCACCGGTCGGGGGTTGTCCCCGGGCGGCGATGGCCACCGGGTCGGGCGCGGGGGGCGGACGCCCCGGCCTTGACTTCACCACGGTGCTTGCCTAGTGTGCGGCGGCGGTGAAACCATGGCTGCCCCAGTGGCTGGCGGCATGGCCGCCGGCGCCGCAGCCGCAGCGCCCGGCCCGCGGGTCTCTGACCACTACACTGCCACGCGGTGAGCGCCCCTGGCCTCGATCCGGCGTGCGATCCCGGCCGGGGGGTACCGGCTGCACATTACCGGAAGGATGGCGGCTTTCCTCATGTACAGACTCCTGGTGACCACGCTGCTGCTGTTCGCCCTGGCACCCGGATTGCGGGCGGCGGAGGCGCAGCGTCTCTACGAGGCCGCCGTCCCGGTGGCCGGCCAGACGGCGGAGGAGCGCCTGCCGGCGCTGCGCGAGGCCCTGCGCGCGGTGGCCGTGAAGGTGACCGGCCAACGCGGCGTGGCCGCTGATCCGGCCCTGGCGCCGGTGCTGGAGGCGGCCGAAACCCATGTGCAGCAGTACCGCTACGAGTCCGCCGGCGAGGGCGCCGAGCCCGCGCTGCGCCTCTGGGTCCGGTTCAACCCGGCCGGCGTGGAATCCGCGCTGCGCGCCGCCGGCCTGCCTGTCTGGGGCCGCGAACGCCCCCTGACGCTCATGTGGGTCGTGGTGGACGACGGGCGCAACCGGTTGCTCGTGTCCGAATCGGAGCCCCCCGCCGCGGCGGCGGCGATCAACGGCCAGGCCCGGGTCCGGGCGCTGCCGATGCTGCTTCCCCTGCTCGACCTGGAGGATCGGAGCGCCGTTTCGGCGAGCGACGTCTGGGGCCGGTTCCAGGATGTCATCCTTGCCGGGTCCGGGCGCTATGGTGCCGACGCGGTGGTGGCGGGACGCGCCTATCGCACCCGTGAAGGCGGCTGGCGTGGTGACTGGAGCCTGTTTGCCGGCGGTGCCGTGGCGGCGACCTGGGACAGCCGCGGCGAGACGCAGGCGGCGGTTCTCGCCGCCGCCGTGGACCGCGCGGCCGACACCCTGGCCGGGCAGGTCGGCCCCTCCATGGCCAGGGGACCGGGTGATTCCGTGCCGGGAGCGGAGGTTCAGCCCGGCGGGCAGCGGATGACCGTGATCGGCCTGGAGCGTTACGAGGACTATGGCCGCCTGTTGCGGACGCTCGAGTCGCTCCCGGTGGTCAAGTCGGTGCAGGTCACCGGTGCGGGTCCCGACCGGCTGGAACTGCGCCTGGAGCTGCTGGGAACGCGGATGGACCTGGAGCGCGCCGTGAGCCTGGAGCGGATGCTGGCGCCGGAGGCCGGGATGGCCGCGTCCGAGGACGGGGGGCTTACCTATCGATGGGTGCGCTGAGGGCGCGTGACATTCCCAACCTGATAACCCTGCTGCGTATCGCCCTGGTACTGCCGGTGGTGTGGGCGCTGCTGCGGGAACGCTATCCGCTCGCCCTGTGGCTGTTCGCCGTCGCGGGCATCTCCGACGGGCTCGACGGATTCCTGGCCAAGCACTTCCACTGGACCAGCCGTCTGGGCGCCATCCTCGATCCCATCGCCGACAAGTTGCTGCTCGTCTCCTGCTATCTCTGCCTGGGCTGGCTGGAGGTGCTTCCCCTGTGGCTGGTAGGGGTCGTGCTGGGACGGGACCTGTTCATACTCGCCGGCGCCACCGCCTACCATTTCCTCATCGGCCACTATGATCCCGCACCCACCTGGATCAGCAAGACCAACACCTTCGCCCAGATCGTGCTGGTTATCGTGGTGGTGCTGCAGCAGGCGGCAGAGCCCTTCTCAACCCACTTCGTGCTGTGGCTGATCTACACGGTCCTGGCCACCACCGTCACCAGCGGTGTGGACTATGTCTGGACCTGGGGGCGGATGGCCTGGGTGAACCGTTCATGATCCCGGGCGCCCCGGCCGGGCGGTTGGCATGAGCGTACAGCTGCCCCTGTCGCTGCGCCTGCGCGACGACGCCACCTTCGAGAATTTCCTTCCCGGCGCCAACGGGGCGCTGGTGGCGGCGGTGCGGGCGAGCGCCGCCGGCACGGGGGATCGCTTCCTCTGCTTCTGGGGGCCGCCCGGCAGTGGCCGGACCCATCTCCTGCAGGCCGCCTGTCACCTGGCCGGCGGCCTCGACCTGCCGGCGGCCTATCTGCCGCTGGGGGAGGCGCTGCTCGCCCCCGCGGTGCTGGAGGGGCTGGAGTCGCTGGCGCTGGTGTGCCTGGACGATCTGGACCGGGTGGCGGGAACGGCGGAATGGGAAACCGCCCTGTTCCACTTCTACAACCGGGCCCGGGAGGCAGGCACGGTGCTGCTGGTGGCGGCCGGGACGCCTCCGGGCGGCCTCGGCATCCGCCTCGCCGATCTGCGCAGCCGGCTGGCATGGGGTCCGGTCTACCAGCTCCGGCCCCTCGACGACGGGGGTAGGCTGGCGCTGTTGCGGCTGCGCGCCCAGGCCCGCGGGCTGGAGCTCGAGGACGGCGTGGCCGCCTACCTGCTGCGCCGCTGCGCGCGGGATCCCCGGGACCTGATGGAACTGCTGGAAACCCTCGACCGGGCCTCCCTGGTCAATCAGCGGCGTCTCACCATCCCCTTCGTCAAGTCGGTGCTGGGGCTATGAGCGCCCTGTATGCTGCTGCCCGAATCCGGGGCTACAGCGTAGGGTAGAGCCGCTCCGGCAGGTGTTCACGAATCTCGCGGCCATCCAGGTGGACCAGGTTCTGGTCCAGTTCCAGGATGACCCGCTCCCGGGCCGGCGGGCTCAGGCGCCCGCGCAGGAGGCCCAGGAAACGGGGGGCCGCGACGAGCACGAGGGCGTCGAACCGCCCCTCAGTGCGCCCCGCCTCCAGGCGCTCGGCCACCTGGATGGCGAAGTTCACGGCCTCCTGCTCCTTGGGCGCCACGCCGGCCGCCTTGGCATGCCTGCCGGCGCCGGTGCTGTCGAAGGTGCGTCCCGGCAGGTCGGAGACCAGCTCCCGCTCATGCAGGCGGCCTTCGGGGTGAACCATCTCCTCCAGTTCCTCCAGTGGGCCAGCCGCCGACTCCGCCGCGAACAGCCGCGCGACCGTACTGCTTGCCACCACGACCCATACCCGTTTCATGGCCTGTGCCTCCCGGTGTCCCTGGTCATGGTTTCAGCATAGGTGGCCGCGGTCGGGTTGTGAATGTCCGTCTTGCAGGCGCCTCTCCGGACCCTTTGAGCAGGCCTCCATGCGGGCGGAACCGGTCCCGGGCCGTGGGTGCGCGGGCCCTCAGGGATGTTCCAGTCGCCGGGCGGTCTCCGCCAGGCGGCGGCCCAGGGCGCGGGCCAGTGACTTCTCGCCATCGCTCAGGGGGCGCCGGCTTTCGGGACCGGCCAGGTGGCTGGGGCCGTAGGGGGTGCCGCCCGCCGTGGTATGCAGCAGCTCCTGCTCGCTGTAGGGCAGGCCCATGAGCAGCATGCCGTGGTGGAACAGGGGCAGCATCATGGACAACAGGGTGGTCTCCTGGCCGCCGTGGAGACTGCTGGTGGAGGTGAAGACGCCGGCTGGTTTGCCGATGAGCGAACCGGAGAGCCACAGGGCGCTGGTCCCGTCGAGGAAATGCTTCAACGGGGCGGCCATGTTGCCGAACCGGGTGGGGCTGCCGAGGGCCAGGCCGGAACACTCGCGGAGATCGTCCAGGCTGGCGTAGGGCGGTCCGCTGTCGGGTATGGTGTCGGCCACGGCCTCGCATACGGTGGAGACCGGGGCGACGGTGCGTACCCGGGCCTCGAGCCCGGCGATCTCCTCGACCCCGCGGGCCACGTGGTGGGCCATCTCGGCGGTGGCGCCGTAGCGGCTGTAGTACAGCACGAGGATATGGCTCATGGCAGAATATCGAGTACCCGCTCCGGGGGGCGCCCGATGGCGGCCTTGCGTCCGCTGACCACGATGGGACGCTCGATGAGTTTCGGGTGCTCCACCATCGCCCGTATGAGCGCCGCGCGATCCAGCGCCGGATCGTCGAGGCCGAGCTCCCGGTACTCCGCTTCCTTGTGACGCATGAGATCCCGGGGTTCCAGTTTCAGCAGCCCGAGAATGCGTTCCAGCTCCCCGGCATCGGGCGGGGTTTTCAGGTACTCCACCACGGTGGTTTTGACGCCCTGCTCCTCGAGCAGCGCCAGGGTGGCGCGGGACTTGGAGCAGCGGGGATTGTGATAGATTGTGACGCTCAACCTGGCCTCCGGTTCCGGTTCGATGCCCGGGGCTCCCGGGCATGATTCCTGTGGAAATGTGCGTTCGCTCTCCAGTCCGGATATTGCATAAACTGGTCGCATGTGTAAATTTCTCAGCGATAATATCCGCATGAACCGCCCCGCGGGTGGGCGCGGATGCCTGTCGGTGCAGGATGGATTTCATAGGGGGTGTTTTGACAGCGATGGCGCGGCGACTACTCCTGGCTGGTCTGGTACTGCTCTGGTTCGGCCCGCTGGCCTGTACCACGGTACCGGTACAGGAACTCAGCGATGCCCGGCAGTCCATAGACGCGGCCCGTTCCGCTGGAGCCGCATTACATGCCCCCGGTCTCCTGGACGAAGCGGTGCGTATGCTGCAGCGAGCTACCCAGGAGCTCCAGGCGGGCGCCAACGAGGCGGCGCGTCGCGACGCCCTGGCCGCCAACGAACTGGCCCGTCGCGCCCGCGAGAGTGTCAGCGGAGAGGCTGAACCGGCACAGTGAGCGGTGTGGTTGAACACCACCCCGCGGGCCGCCCCGCTTGTTCCGTTTCCAGGAGGATGCCCAAGGCCCGCGCGGTTGCGACAGCCGGTTTCGTGGGTTCCCGGACGACCTCCTTCCCCAGGGTTGCGCGACCCGGCAAGGACAGACCACCCCTGCGCCCGACCGCCTGCGAAGGGAGCCGCAGTGGTTGCCCGGCGGCTTCCGGCGCCCACGGCATCCCGGGCCGGCGCCTGTAAAAACCGGTGCAGAGCTCCCCTGCGGAGCCTCCCGCAGAACGATGGAGGATGGATCATGAAACGACTGAGTCTGCTGCTCCCCCTGCTGCTCTGCCTGGGGCTCGGCGGGACCGCTCAGGCCGCCGCCCCGCGCGATCCGGCGACGCACTTCTTCGATCAGACCCTCGGCGACTTCTCCGAAGAGCTGGAGACCGCGCGGGCGGCCGGCAAGAAGGGCATCTTCCTCTTCTTCGAGTCCGCGGACTGCCCCTTCTGCCACCGGATGAAGACCACCGTGCTGAACCAGCCGGAGGTGCAGGATGCCTTCAAGACCCATTTCCTCGCCTTCAGCGTGGATACCGAGGGCGATGTGGAGATCACGGATTTCCAGGGCCGGACCATGAGCCAGAAGGACTTCTCCTTCAAGGTCAACGATGTCCGCGCCACTCCGGTCATGGCCTTCTACGACCTCGAAGGGCGCCAGGTGGTGAGGTACACCGGGGCCACCCGGGACAAGAACGAGTTCCTGTTGCTGTCCGACTACGTGGCGCAGGAGAAGTACAAAGAGATGCGCTTCACCCGCTACAAGCGGGAGCAGCGTGCCGCGCAGAATCCGTGAGCCCCGATATCCGTTGATGACCATCCTGCCCCGGACCCGCTCCCTAGCCGTACTGCTCATCCTCTGGATGTGCGGTGTCCCGCCAGTCGCCGTGGCCGCCCCCGAGCCAGCCGCGGAGCCGGCGTTGCCGGAGGGTGAAGCTGGTGTGGCGCCCACGTCCGCACCGGAGCCGTTGCCCGAACCGCTGACCCTGGAGGCGGCGCTGGCCCTCGCCGACGCGCCCCACCCGACGCTGGCCCGTGCGGCGGCGGGCGTGGAGGAGGCGCGGGCCCTGCAGGGCCAGGCCGCGGCCGGGGACGACCTGACGGTCAGGCTGAACGGAGAGCTGTTCTGGACCGAGCCGAACGAGGTCTCGCCCTACGATCACGACGATAACCGGCTCTCCCTGCTGGCCAGCAAGACGCTCTACGACAGCGGCCGCAGCAGCGCGCTGGAAGCCGCCGCCGAACATGGCGTCAAAGGGGAGGAGTTGCGCTACCTCGGCAGCCGGGAGCAGCGGCGGCTCGAGATCATGCGCCGCTACTTCGACGTCCTGCTCGCCGACACTGCCTTCGCCCGCGACGACGAGGCGCTGGCGGTGGCTTTCGTGGCCTATGACAAGGCCCGGGAGCGCAACGAACTGGGCCAGCTGTCGGACATCGAGCTGTTGCGCCTGGAGAGCGGGTTCCGCGCCGCACGGAGCACCCGGGTGGCCAGTGATGCCGACCGGCGCGCCGCACGCTCCCGCCTGGCCATGGCCCTGAACCGGCCCGATGACCTGCCGGGGACGCTGCTCGAACCCGATCTCTCCGGCAACGACCGGGAGCTGCCGGTGCTGGAGGAGATTCTGGCCCGGACCCTGGCGGGCAACAGCACCATGCTGGCCCTGCGGGAGTCGGTACAGGCGGCGCAGCGGGAGATCGAGGCCGCCCGGGCCCTGCGCGGGCCGACTCTCAGCGGCCAACTGGAGCTGAACGAATACTCCCGCGACACCTCCACCCGGGATGATGCCCGGGTGGGGCTGGTGCTGTCCGTGCCGCTGTGGCAGGGCGGGCGCGTGGATGCCGCCCTGGCCAAGGCCCAGGCGCGCCTGCATCGGGCCCAGGCGGAGCTCGAGGCCCGGCGCCTGGAGTTGCGCCAGGCGGTGCTCGAGGCCTGGCAGGAGATCGCCAACCTGCGTGAGCGGCGCGAGTCGATGGTTGCGCTCAACGACTACCGGGAGCTCTACCTGGACCGCAGCCGCGCGCTCTATGAGCTTGATGTGAAGACCGATCTGGGCGATGCGATGGTGCAGATGACGGATGCGCGCTTCAAGACCGTCGAAACCGACTATCGGCTGGCCCTTGCGTGGGCACGCCTGGACGCCCTGCAGGGGGCCCTCATCGAACGCTCCGAGGACTGAACCGATATGCTCATGACCAACCCGATGAAGAGCCTTCTCCTGGCCGCCCTGCTGTCCGGAGCGCCCCTGCTGCAGGCGGCTGACGGGAAGGACGCCGCCGGAGCGACGGCCGGTGCGCAGGCCACCCTGCATTGGGCCCGCAGAGTGGAACTGGGCACCCCGGTGTCCGGCGTCGTGGCCGAGGTGCTGGTGGAGGTGGGCGACCGGGTCGCTGCCGACCAGGTTCTGCTGCGGCTCGACCCACGCCGTTTCGAGGCCGAGGTGGCCCGCGCCCGGGCGGAGGTGCGGCGGCTCGAGCTCGCCCGCGGCGAGGCGAAGCAGGAACTGGAGCGGGCCGAGGAGCTCTACGCCCGCACCGTCATCTCCGCCCATGACCTTGAGCAGGCGAAGATCGACTTCGCCGCCGCCGACGCCGAGTATGCCTCGGCCCATGCCGCGGCCACCCAGGCCCGGATGGATCTGCAGGACAGCGCGGTGCGCTCGCCCATCGAAGGGGTGGTGGTGCAGCGTCGGGCCGAGGTGGGACAGACCGTGGTGAGCCGGCTGGAGAGCCGGCCACTGCTGGTGGTGGCCGACAACACCGCCATGGTGGCACGCGCCCGCCTCGGCGCCGATGCCGTGGCGCTGGTGCGCCCGGGGCAGCAGGCCACCGTGGAAGTGGGTGGGCGTCGCTACACCGGCAGCGTGACCGAGCTGGGTCTCGAGCCGGTGGAGGAGTTCGGGAGTCCCGAGTACAGCGTGGGCGTCAGCTTCAGCCCGGTTGCCGAGGTGCCCCTGCGGGCCGGACTCTCGGCGACGGTGGAGTTCAAGTGACCCATCCCGTCTGCCTGCGCTGCATCGTCTCCGGGCGCGTGCAGGGGGTCTGGTACCGCGCCGGCACCCGCCAGCGGGCCACCGGGCTCGGGCTGAGCGGTCATGCCCGCAACCTCTCCAATGGCGACGTGGAAGTGCTGGCCTGCGGCGAACCCGAAGCCGTGAAGACGCTCTGCGACTGGCTGTGGGAGGGCACCCCGGCGGCCGAGGTCACCGACGTGGCCTGCGAGACCGTTCCCGCCCCGGCCCGCCTCGAGGGCTTCACCACGGGTTAAAGGCTTTTTCAGCCAACCGCAGATTTGCGTTGATTTGCGTGAATATTACCGCGGCACCGGTGGCCCGGAGTGGCGCTTGACAGCAGGTGGCCTCCCGCCGGCACCAGAGTGGCTGGTTGCCATGCGGTTCCCCAGGGCGGAACTCCGGCGCTGCTTGTTCGTTCCCCCATGGCAATGAGTAGTGCCGCTCTGCTGTCTGCCCCCCAATCAACGCTAATCAACGTCAATCTGCGGTTCAGTCAATCTGCGGTTCAGATTTTTTCCTTCCGCCTTCAGGTCGCCACGGCGGAGTCGGTGCCTACCCCGCCAGTCGTTCCAGCAGGAAGTCCATGACGCCGTCGAGCGGGATGTTCTGGGACTCGCTGTCGCGGCGGCCCTTGTACTCGATCTCGCCGCTGTCGAGGCCGCGTTCGCCCAGCACCAGGCGATGGGGAATGCCGATGAGCTCCATGTCGGCGAACATCACGCCGGGGCGCTCCCTGCGGTCGTCGAACAGCACCTCGAAGCCGTTGGCGGTGAGTTCCCGGTAGAGGGTTTCGGCGGCCTCGCGCAGGCGCTGGGACTTGTGCATGTTCATGGGCAGCAGGGCCACCTGGTAGGGGGCGATGGCCTGGGGCCAGATGATGCCCCGCTCATCGTTGTTCTGCTCGATGGCGGCCGCCACCACCCGGGAGACCCCGATGCCGTAGCAGCCCATGGACATCACCACCGCCTGGCCGCTTTCGTCCAGCACCGTGGCGTTCATGGCGCGGCTGTACTTCTCCCCCAGCTGGAAGATGTGCCCCACCTCGATGCCGCGGGCGATGGCGAGGGTGCCGTTGCCGTCGGGGCTGGGGTCGCCCGGCACCACGTTGCGGATGTCGGCGACGGCCGGCTCGGGGAGATCCCGGCCCCAGTTCACCCCGGTGAGGTGCTTACCGTCCACGTTGGCGCCGCAGACGAAGTCGGCCACTACCGCGGCGCTGCGATCCACGATGACGGGGATGGCGAGACCCACCGGGCCGAGGGAGCCCACGCCGCAGCCCAGCGCGGCGCGGATGTCGGCGTCGGCGGCGAATTCCAGCGGGTCGGCCACGGCCGTGAGCTTGCCCGCCTTGATGGCGTTGAGCTCGTGGTCACCGCGCAGCACCAGCGCCACCAGCGGGGCCTCGGCGCTGTCGCCCCTCACCACCAGGGTCTTGAGTGTCTGTCCGGGAGGCACGTCGAGGAACGCGGAGACCTCCTCGATGGTGTGCTGCTCCGGGGTGTCCACGGTGGCCATCCCGGCGCCGGGGGCCGGCCGCGCCTGCGCGGGGGCCAGGGCCTCGGCCAGCTCCACGTTGGCGGCGTAGTCGCTGGCGTCGGAGAAGGCGATGGCGTCCTCGCCCGAGTCGGCCAGCACATGGAACTCGTGGGAGCCGCTGCCGCCGATGGCGCCGGTGTCGGCCAGCACCGGGCGGTAGGTGAGGCCGATGCGGTCGAAGATGCGGCAGTAGGCCTCGTGCATCACCCGGTAGGTCTCCTCCAGGGAGGCCATGTCCAGGTGGAAGGAGTAGGCGTCCTTCATCAGGAATTCGCGGGCGCGCATGACGCCGAAGCGGGGCCGGCGCTCGTCGCGGAACTTGGTCTGGATCTGGTAGAAGTTGGCCGGCAGCTGCTTGTAGCTGCGCAGTTCGTTGCGGATGAGGTCGGTGATGACCTCCTCGTGGGTGGGGCCGAAGCAGAATTCCCGCTGGTGACGGTCCTTGAGGCGCAGCATCTCCGCGCCCATGTCCTCCCAGCGCCCCGACTCCTGCCACAGCTCCGCCGGCTGCACCGCCGGCATCAGCACCTCCTGGGCCCCGGCCCGGTCCATCTCCTCGCGCACGATGGTCTCCACCTTGCGCAGCACCCGCAGCCCCAGGGGCAGCCAGGTGTAGAGCCCCGCGGCCAGCTTGCGGATCATGCCCGCGCGCAGCATGAGCTTGTGGCTGATGACCTCGGCGTCGGCCGGGGTCTCCTTGAGGGTGGCGAGCAGCAGTCGTGAGGTTCGCATGGTCGGGTTTCGCTGTCCTGGGTCGTGGGCGCAAAACCCCTATTGTATGCACTCGGCCGGGAAGCGTCAGCATCCGGGCTTCGATACCCGTCGTGGAAAAGTTGTTCACCACGAAGGCACGAAGGAAAAAGACAAAAGCAATCTATCCGCAGATTACGCAGATTACGCAGATTAAAAAGAACCCAACTATTGTTGTTCCGTGTCGCGGTGCATGGGCTTATGCGTGGCCATGCATACAGAAATACCTCAACGGTCTCTACGAACCGACAACAACTCGGTTGCCGGTTTAATCCCCCTTGGGCAACCCCGGTATCGCTCCAAAGAAATCTGCGTAATCTGCGTAATCTGCGGTTAACAAGTCTTTATCTTCGTGTTCTTCGTGCCTTCGTGGTGAAAAAATGCCTCACCGGTTCTCGCCGCGGGAGACGCGGTGCAGGACGGCGTCGAGGGCCCGGTGGGGCAGCAGGCGGCGGAGGGTGGCGAACAGGTGGGTGGGGAGGGTGACGTAGTAGCGCACCCTGGGGCGGGGGCTCTCCAGGGCGTGGACCACCTTGCTCAGCACCGCCTCGGGGCCGAGGGTGAAGGGGGCGGCCGGTCCCCGTTTCGTGAGCCGCCGCTCCATGGCGCGGTAGGTCTCGCGGTGGGGACTCGACTCGGCGTCGATGTGGCGCCGGAAGGCGGCATGGGCATTGTCGCGGAAGCGGCTGACGATGGGGCCCGGCTCCACCAGGCTGACATGGATGCCGGTGCCGGCCAGTTCCAGGCGCAGGGTGTCGGTGAGGCCCTCGAGGGCGAACTTGCTGGCGTTGTAGGCGCCGCGGTAGGGGAGGCTGACGAGTCCCAGCACGGAGCTGTTCTGGACGATGCGCCCGTGCCCCTGGGCGCGCATGACCGGGAGGACCCGGTTGGTGAGCTCCAGGGTGCCGAACAGGTTGGTCTCGAACTGGGCCCGCAGGGCGTCGCGGGTGAGATCCTCCACGGCGCCGGGCTGGCCGTAGGCGCCATTGTTGAACAGGGCGTCGAGGCGCCCACCCGTGCGCTCCAGGATCGTGCCGAGGCTGGTGGCGATGGAGTCGCTGTCGTCGAGATCCAGGACCAGCGACTCGAGGCCCAGCGCCGTCAGCCGCTGCACGTCGGCGGGCTTGCGGGCGGTGGCGAAGACCCGCCAGCCGCGCCCGGCGAGCCCCTGGGCCACGCACAGTCCGATGCCGCTGGAGCAGCCGGTGACGAGAACGGATCGGGGTTGGTTCAAGACGGCCTCCTTTGAGGATGCTGCCAATGGTCGAGCGCCGCCCTGTTCGATCATTGGCGCTGCCCGTATGCCGGTGAACCGGCCCGACAGTGTACCCGGTCGCGGCCCTCAGGTGGCTTCCGGACCCGGTTTCCCCGTCACGTCCGCGCCTCCGTCTCCGCCATTGCTGAAGCGGAAGGCGTTGCGGCCCGCGGCCTTGGCCTCGTACAGGGCGTGATCGGCGCACTCCACCAGCAGCTCCTGGGTGTCGGCATCCCGGGGGTAGATGGCGATGCCGATGCTGGTGGTGACCTGGCGGGCTTCGTCACCGAGACTGAACGGGGCCGCCATGGCGGCGAGGATCTTGTGCGCCACCAGGGCGGCGTCGTCCGGCTGCTGCAGTCCGGTCAGGATCAGGGTGAACTCGTCGCCACCCAGCCGCGCCACCGTGTCGCTCTCGCGCACGCACCCGCTCAGCCGGGTGGCCACCTCCTTCAGAAGGGAATCTCCCACGGCATGTCCCAGGGTGTCGTTGATGGCCTTGAACCGGTCCAGGTCCATGAAGAACACGGCCAGCCGGCCGCCCTTGCGCCGGGCCTCGTTGATGGCCTGCTCCAGCCGGGCATGGAACAGCAGCCGGTTGGGCAGCCCGGTGAGGGCGTCGTGGTGGGCGAGGTGGGCGAACTTGCGCTCCGATTCCTTGATGGAGCTGATGTCCGAGAAGACGGCGACGTAGTTGCTGATGTCGCCCGCGTCGTTGCGGACGGTGCCGATGCTGAGCCAGGCCGGGTAGAGCTCGCCGTCGCGGCGGCGGTTCCAGATCTCGCCGCGCCACTGGCCCTGCTCACGCAGCTGGGCGTTCATGGCATCGAAGAAGCTCTGCGGGTGGTGGCCGGAGCCGAGCAGGTCGGGAGTGCGGCCGAGAGCCTCGCGGCGGCTGTAGCCGGTGATGGAGGTGAAGGCGTCGTTGACCATGATGATGCGCTGGCGGGCATCGGTGATCATGACCCCCTCGGTGGTGTTCTCGAACACGGTCGCGGCCTGGCGCAGGCGCTGCTCCACCCGCCGGCGCTCGGTGGCATCACGCTTGATGCCCACGTAGCAGAAGGGCCGGCCCGTCCCGTCCAGGACCGGGAAGGCGGCTATCTCCACCTCGATGTGCCGGCCGTCCGCGCGCCGGCAGGTGACCTCGCCGCGGAAGTCCCCCCTGCTTTCGATCTCGCGGACGATCTCGGTGAAGTTGCTCTCGCCCATGTGCAGGGCGGGGGTGTTGCGGTGCAGGACCTCGTCCTCGTAACCGAGCAGGCGCCGGTGCGCCGCGTTCTGGCGCAGGTAGTGGCCGTCGGTGGCGATGATGCCCACCGCGTCGGTGGAGTGGGAGAAGATGGCCTGGTAGAGGCTGAGGCGCTCCTCGGCGTGGCGCAGGGAGGTGATGTCCATCCCCACGGTCCATACCGGCCAGCCGGGTATCGGGATCCGGGCGGAGATGTCCGACCAGAGAATGTTGCGCACCTCGCCGCTGCGGGTGGTCAGCCGCCACTCCCAGTCGCGGTAGTTGTGCCCCCGCCGGTTGCGTTCCTCGAGCATCCGCTGGCGGTAGTCGGGGTCCGGGTAGAGCAGGGCGAAGGCATCCGCGTTGCCCACGATCTCCTCGGCGCGGTAGCCGCTCACCCGCTCGCAGGCGCGGTTCCAGAACAGGACCCGGCCCTGTTCGTCGAAGGCGTCGAGCATCACCGGCATCTCCTCGACGATGCGCCGGAGGCGCGACTCCTCCTCGCGCAGCACCTGCTCGGCCCGGCTCCTTTCGCTGACGTCCCGCACCACCGCCACCAGGTGGCGCTCGCTGCCCCGGTTGACATGGCTGAGGGCGATTTCCACCGGCCGCCGGCGGCCGTCGCGCAACCGGATCTCTCCGGGCAGCCGTTTGCCCGGTTCCGTCTGCACGGCGGTGACCAGGTCGCTCCAGCCCTCCATTCCGTCGCCGAGATTCACCAGTTCCGGAAACGGGGCGTTGGCCAAGAGGTCGCGGGAACGCTCGAACAGCCTGCAGCCGGAGCTGTTGATCTCCACGACACCCGCGGTTGCCGGTTCGATGATGAGAAAGGCGTCCGGCGAGTGATCGACCAGATCGCGGCAGCGCCTCAGCTGTTCCTCCAGGTGCTGGCGGCCGCGGGCCTCCCGTTGCAGGGAACGGTTGGTCCGGGTCAGGACCTCGGTGCCCTGGTGGACGCTCTCGGCGAGCCAGGCCTGGCGCCCGGCCAGGAGATGGAACAGGACGGTCAGCAGCACCACCAGCACCAGTCCGCCCGCGCCGTACAGGCGCAGCGGCGTGGCGACGGCCGCCTCCCAGCCGTTTCTGGGCTCCATGGCCAGGCGCCAGTCGCTTCCGGGCAGGTTCATCCTGAAGTAGCGCGGATTCCGTTCCAGGAGCGCCGAGTGGCCGCCCAGCAGACGCTGCGGCGGCTTCAGCAGCGCCCATTCCAGCTCCGGATCCACCGCCTCGAGTCCGGCCTCCCGCAGGAGCGGGGAGATCGCCAGCAGCGCCGTGGCGCGGCCCCAGAACTGTCCGTGATCGTAGACGGGCACGATGGTTTCCACGGCCAGGCGTCCGGCACCGGCGTCGAGCACCGGCCCGAGCCGGGCCAGGCCGGGGGTCGGCAATCCGGGTACGGGCGGAAGGCGTGGCGAGGCGGCGGGCAGCCCGGCGCCCGGCGCTTCCCAGCGGTAGCCGCGGCCCTCCCGGGGGATCAGGCTGAAGGCCAGGACGACGGGATCGTTGATCTGCAGACGGGCAGAGAAATCCTCGAAGGCGGACTTGAAGCGGGCATCCTTCGGCGTGTGGGCGGTGAAGGCGGCAAGTCCGTCGAGGAGGCGGAAGCGCTGCCGGAGCGCGGATTCCAGCCGCGCCACCTGTGCATCGGCCTGGAGGTCGATGCGGGCATGGAGATCGGCGCGCAGGTGTTCGCCCAGCCAGTACCCGCCCAGCTGCCAGAGGGCCAGCAGCAGCAGCAGGAAGCCCCCGCTGGCATACCAGGCCCGGCGGCGCGGGGTATGGCCCGAACGCTCCAGTAAACCCTGCCGCATCCGCCAATGCCTCCTTCCGATCCCTCGGACCGTTCCCGCCTGTCAAGAGGTTGCCATGCAAGGTCACATCCGATAATCGGGCGCAGCCGTGTTCGATCATCGGACGCGTCCTTAAGCGTAGTCGGCTGCCGGGGCCGGGAACGTGGCCCGGTTCACACCCCCCGGAGTCTTCGACTGGGGCCGCCTGCACGGACGCTGCCGCCGGGGCGTTTCCGCGGCGCCCGCTCCTGCCGTCCTTCAGGCGAGCAGCACGGCGACGATACCGGTCATGAAGATGCCGTCGAAGGTGCCCGCCCCGCCGATGGCGGCAATGGGTACCCCCATGGCGCGGATATCCCCGATGCGCAGCAGGTCGGCGCCCACCAGGACGCCCAGGGTGCCGCAGATGTAGGCCAGCGGTGCACTCTGCTGCGGGTCCACCAGCAGGGCCACGGCCGCGGCGGCCAGGGGGGCGACGAAAATGGGCATGCCGATGCCGAGACCGGGGATGGGTCGGCTGATCCAGTGGCTGATGGCCGCCACCGCCGCCACCGCCGCCAGCACCTCGCCCCAGCCCAGGGGGTGGAGCCGCATCAGGTAGGCGGAGAAGGTCAGCGGGATCAGGCAGCCGCCCAGGTTCACCGCCACCACGGTCTTGCCGGTGAAGGCCGGGGGCGGGCGCAGCAGGGTGCGGAAGCGCCAGTCGAGCTGGCCCGGGGGCGGCGGGCGGGCATCCACCTGGAACAGGGGCAGGTTGATGGCGCTGCCGAACAGCGAGGCGGCCAGCAGCAGCAGCGCGGAGGAGGGGGAAAGGCCCAGTTTCTCCACCGCGATGGTGAGCACGCCGAGCTGCACGAACACCACCAGGAAGGCGATGAGGAAGATGAACAGCAGCAGCTGCAGGGGCGAGAAGGGTGAGCGCACGGGCTCAGCCCCCGTCGACGATGAGGCTGTCGGGCTCCAGGGTGTCCGCGCCGTCCAGGGAACGGATTGCCCGTGCCAGGAGTCCGGCCAGTTGTTCGACGTTGCTCGGGTGGATGATGCTGTCGCTGCTGCAGAGGGTGTCAATCCCCCCCTTTTCCAGCAGCTGCTCGGCGCCGGGGGCCAGCAGCGGGTGGGTCACCAGGCAGTCCACCCGCCTGGCGCCGGCCGCCTTGAGGGCGGCGGCGGTTTCGGCCACCGTGTGCCCGGTGCTCACCACGTCGTCCACCAGCACCACCGTCCGTCCGGCAACCTCCACCTCCGGCAGGCTGATGCTCACGGCGTGATCGCTGTGGCGGATCTTGTGGGCGATGGCGTACTCCAGCCCCGCCTTGGCGGCGATGCCCGCCACCCACTGCTCCGACTCCTGGTCGGGGCCCAGCAGCAGGGGGCCGTCGCTGCGCCGGGCGAGCCGTGCGGCCATCAGCGGCGCCGCGGTCAGGTTGACGGCCCGGGCCCCGGGGATTACCTCGGGCAGATCGCTGATCCGGTGCAGGTGGGCATCCACGGTGATCACCGCCTCCAGCCGTTCGCCGAGCAGCCTGCCCACGATCCGCTGACTGACCGCCTCACCGGGATTGAAGGCGGTGTCCTGGCGCATGTAGCAGAGGTAGGGGGCCACCAGGGTCAGCCGTTCGGCGCCGAGGTTGCGGGCCGTGTCGATGGCCAGCAGGAGCTCCACCAGCTTGTCGTTGGGGTGCTCCAGGCTGCGGCACAGGATGACGTGGGCGGGCAGCTCCGAGGGCAGGCGCACCAGGCTCTCCCCGTCCGGAAACCGGTGGACCGCGACCGCATCGCAGGGACAATCCAGCGCCTTGCCCAGGCGTACGGCGGGAGACTGGTATTCCGGGAATCCGAGTACCAGCATGTCAGACATGGCCGGGTTCTCCTGCCGTTGCCGTTCTCAGGTCTGGAATCATCGCGGTGACCGGTTGGCGGTTGTCCTGGACCACTAACAATAGCTCACCGGCACCGGTTTCGCAGCCGCCGGCGCGCCGTGGCCGGGGTTCAGAAATCCACGTAGGTGCCGGGCAGCTGCTCGGTGGTGCCGATGCTGTAGCCGCTGTCCCGCTCGGCCAGCCCCCGGGCGAAGCGGAAGTCGGCCTCGAACTCGGCATGGATGCGGTAGATGGGTTCACCCTTCCGCACTGGGTCGCCCAGCTTCCTGAGCAGGTCCACCCCGGCGCCCTTGTCCATGGGGGCGCCGGCAAGGCGGGCGATGCGGTTCATCTGCAGGTTGTCGATGCCCACCACGACGCCGTCCTGGGCGGCGGTGACCTCGTGGGTCAGCTCGCTGGGCCCGGGACTGGCCTCCAGCCCGCCCTGGGCGGCGATGATGGCGTTCATCTTGGCCAGCGCCCGTCCCGAGTCGAGAATGTCCCGGGCAATGGCGAAGCCGTGACCGCCGCGGATGTCGGGGTCGAACTCCAGCACCCGACCGGCAAGGCGCAGGGCCTTCTGGCGCAGGTCCGGCGGGGCGTCGGGGTGGTTGCCCAGCACCTGCATCACGTCGCGGGCCTCCAGCACCGGGCCGATGCCGCGGCCGACGGGCTGGCGGCCGTCGGTGATGATGACCTCCAGCAGGATGCCGATGCGATCGCCCACGAACTCGAACAGCTTGCGCAGGGCGAGCGCCTGGCGCATGTGCCGCACCTTGGCGGTCGGCCCCACCGGGATGTCCACCAGCAGGTGGGTGGCCCCCGCCGCCAGCTTCTTGGACAGGATGGAGGCCACCATCTGGCCCACCGCGTCCATGCCCAGCGGCCGCTCCACGGCGATGAGGATGTCGTCCACGGGGGCCAGGTGGGCGGTGCCGCCCCAGGCCAGGCAGCCGCGCTCCTTGCGCACGATGCTGTGCAGGCGTTCGGGCGAGAGCTCGACCCGGGCCAGCACCTCCATGGTGTCGGCGGTGCCGGCCGGGGAGGTGATGGCGCGGCTCGAGGTCTTGGGGATGAGCATGCCGTGGGCGGCGACGATGGGCACCACCAGCATGCTGGTGCGGTTGCCGGGAATGCCGCCGATGCAGTGCTTGTCCGCCACCAGCGGCTCGTGCCAGTCCAGCCGCCGTCCCGAGTCGGCCATGGCGCGGGTGTAGTAGAGGACCTCGTCCCGATCGAGGCCGGTCTGGCCCGAGGCCACCAGGAAGGCGGCCATCTCCATCTTCGAGTAGCGGTTGTGGACCAGGTCGCGGGTGATGGCGTGGAAATCCTCCTCGGTGAGCCGTTCGCCGGCGATCTTGCGCCGCACCGCGTCCATGGAGGCGGGGGGCTCGGCCTGGGCCACCCGCACCGGCGCGCCGGCCTCCACGCCCAGCTGGTCGAAGGCCTGCTCCGAGAGCCCCAGCTCGTCGGGGGCGACGATGGCCTCGTCGTCCACCACGTTCAGCAGTGCCAGCACCGTCTTGCCGTTGGTGGTGATCTCCACCTTGGAGAGGGCCTGGAAGCCCTCGGCACGGTAGACCGGACACTCCCGGTGCAGGTAGCCCACGTTCTCCCGGTAGGTGTCGATATCCACCCGCCGCAGCCGCAGCAGCCCGTTGCCGTTCGGTTCCTTGCCCATGCTGCCAATTTACACCCCGGACGGGGTCCGGGCCAGAGCCGGGACGGGCGCCGCCGGCACCGCGCGCCAGCCGGTGGCTACGGTGGTGCAGAAGTCGGGATTCAAGCGCAGATTGACACTGAAGCAACGCCAACCTGCGGTTGCTTGACGGTTTTCAACGCTCGGCCGGTTCGGGCACGGCCGCCGTCGGCGGCAGGCGGGGCTCGCGGGACTCGGCCTGCTGCAGGGCCCAGAGGCGGGCGTAGATGCCGTCGGCGGCGAGGAGACCGGCATGGGTGCCGCGCTCCACCACCCGGCCCTGGTCCATCACCAGGATGGTGTCGGCGTCGACGATGGTGGACAGGCGGTGGGCGATGACCAGGGTGGTGTGGTTCTCCGCCACCTCGGCGAGCGAGGTCTGGATGGCCTTCTCCGAGCGCGAGTCGAGGGAGGAGGTGGCCTCGTCGAACACCAGGATGGGCGGGTTCTTGAGAATCACCCGGGCGATGGCGACCCGCTGCTTCTCTCCGCCGGAGAGCTTCAGGCCCCGCTCGCCCACAAGGGTGTCGTAGCCCTGGGGCAGCCCCGCGATGAAGTCGTGGATGTGGGCCAGCCGGGCCGCCTGCTCCACCTCTTCCCGGCTGGCTTCGGGGCGGGCGTAGGCGATGTTGTAGAAGATGGTGTCGTTGAACAGCACCGTGTCCTGGGGAACGATGCCGATGGCCCGGCGCAGGCTCTCCTGGGTGACGCCGGCGATGTCCCGGCCGTCCACCCGGATCGCGCCCGAGCCCACCTCGTAGAAGCGGAACAGCAGCCGCGCCAGGGTCGACTTGCCGGCGCCGGAGGGACCCACCACCGCCACCTTGGTCCCCGGGGCGATGGCGAAGTCCACCTCCCGCAGGATGGGCCGTTCCGGCTGGTAGGCGAAGCTCACCCGGTCGAAGCGGACCTCGGGGGCGTGCGCCAGCCTCAGCTCGCCGGCGTCGGGCGCATCACGCACCTCGGGGGTGCGCTCCAGCAGGTCGAACATCTGGCCCATGTCCACCAGGGTGTGCTTGATCTGGCGGTAGACCACGCCGAGGAACCCGAGCGGCATGAACAGCTGCAGCATCATGGTGTTCACCAGCACCAGGTCGCCCAGGGACAGCGCGCCCGCGACCACGCCCTGTCCCGCCATCACCATGACCACGGTGACCCCCAGGGCGATGATGGCGCCCTGGCCGAAGTTGAGCAGCGACATGGAGGTCTGGCTCTTCACCGCGGCGTCCTCCCACTCCGACAGGCTGCCGTCGTAGCGGCTGACCTCGAACCGGTCGTTGCCGAAATACTTCACCGTCTCGTAGTTGATCAGCCCGTCGATGGCCTGGCTGTTGGCGTGGGAGTCCAGGGAGTTCATGCGCAGCCGGTAGTGCATGCGCCACTCGGTGATGAGCAGGGTGAAGGTGACATAGACGCCCACCGTGACCAGCACCGCGCCGGCGAAGCCGGCCGGGTACTTGCCGAACAGGATGGCCGACACCAGGATGAACTCGAACAGGGTGGGGAGGATGTTGAAGACCAGGTAGTTGAGCAGGGTGCTCACGCTGCGGGTCCCGCGCTCGATGTCGCGGGAGATGGCCCCGGTATTGCGCTCCAGATGGAAGCGCAGGCTGAGGGCGTGGAGATGCTCCAGCACCCGGATGGAGATGCGGCGCATGACCCGGTAGCGAACCCGGGCGAAGACCGAGTCGCGCAGCTCGTTGAACATGGCGCTGGAAAGGCGCAGGGCGCCGTAGCCCAGCAGCAGCCCCAGGGGCAGGATGAGCGCGGTGGCCCGCTCGGTGTCGAGGGCGTCGATGATCTCCTTCAATACCAGCGGCACGCCGACGTTGGCCAGTTTCGCCAGCGCCAGGCTGGCGAGCGCCAGCAGCACCCGCCCGCGGTATTCGCGCAGGAAGGGCAGCAGCCCGGCGAGGATCCTCAGGTCGCGGCCCCGCACGCGGGGCGCCTCGGTGTAACGTGCGCCGTGTATCATGCCGTCAATCCCGGAAACGTGTGTCCCGCGGGAGCCGCGGGGAGGGAAACGGTAGCAGAAACCGGCGGGGTTGTGGCGGGCGGGCCGGCTTTCGCGCCCAATCACCCTGTCCGCGTGGGGTTACCCGTGTGCCGCGCGGTAATCGGTGGCTCTGCCCCAAAGCGCTGTATAATGCGGGCCTTGACATCCGAAACCGTGTCCCCATGTGGGCGGTATCCATCCGTACCCATGGTCTTTCCGAGGTGAAGCAATGCCTATCTACGAGTATGCCTGCAATGCCTGTGGCCACGCCCTGGAGGCCATGCAGAAGATGAGTGACGAGCCGCTGGTGGACTGCCCCGAGTGCGGCAAGCCGGAGCTGCGCAAGCTGATCTCCGCCACCGGGTTCCGTCTCAAGGGCGGCGGCTGGTACGAAACCGACTTCAAGGGCGGCGGCAAGAAGAACGTCGCCAGCTCCGACAGCGGTTCGGCGCCCGCCTGCGGCACCGGGGCCTGCCCGGCCTGCTCCGACTGATACCGGCCCCTCCGTGGTCACCACGCTGCGCCGCTATCTCATCGCCGGGCTGCTGGTCTGGCTGCCCCTGGGGGTGACGGTCCTGGTGGTCAAGGTCCTGGTGGACCTCATGGACCGCACCCTGCTGCTGCTGCCGCCGGACTACCGTCCCGACGCCCTGCTGGGGTTCCATGTTCCGGGCCTCGGGGTGGTGCTCTCGGTGGTGGTGGTGCTGTCCACGGGCATGCTGGTGGCCAACCTGCTCGGCAGGCGGCTGGTGGGCCTGTGGGAGAGCCTGCTCTCCCGCATCCCGCTGGTGCGCTCGGTCTACACCGGCGCCAAGCAGGTGGCCGAGACCCTGTTCGCCGGGGATGGACAATCGTTTCGCCGGGTGCTGCTGGTGGAATACCCCCGCAAGGGCATCTGGAGCATTGCGTTCCAGACCGGGGCCGGCACCGAGGAGACCAGCACCCGCACCGGCCAGGATCTGGTGACCGTGTTCGTGCCCACCACGCCAAACCCCACCTCGGGATTCATCATTTTCGTCCCCCGGGCCGAGGTCCAGTTCCTGGACATGAGCGTGGATGATGCGCTGAAGCTCATCATCTCCCTCGGCGTGGTGAAGCCGGGCAGCCGCCGTCCGTCTCCGGACAAGGCGACGGCATAGCCGCGCCGCGGCGGGCAGGCCCTTGTCCGGAAAGGGCGTCCGGGTGGTGCCGAGCCTTGCTTTGACCATTTCAGGGGCTGTAACATTCCCGCTTTTGATCCCATCTCACGCGTTTCAACGAGCAACAGGACCCCGCGAGTCATGCGCAGCCACTATTGCGGCCATCTGAACGAAAGCCATCTGGATCAGGATGTGGAACTCTGCGGCTGGGTACACCGCCGCCGGGACCACGGTGGAGTCATCTTCGTGGATCTCCGCGATCGCGAGGGTCTGGTGCAGGTGGTGTTCGACCCGGACAACCCGGAGAACTTCGCCCACGCCGAGCGGCTGCGCAGCGAATACGTCATCCGTGTCAGCGGCCGGGTCCGCCGCCGGCCCGAGGGCACCGCCAATCCCGATCTCCCCACCGGGCAGGTGGAGGTGGCCGCCTCCGGGGTCGAGATCCTCAACGCCTCGGAGACGCCGCCCTTCCCGGTGGACGAACACGTGGAAGTGGGCGAGGAGACCCGCCTGCGCTACCGTTACGTGGATCTGCGCCGCCCCGAGATGCTGACCCGCATGAAGCTGCGCGCCCGGGTCACCCGCGCCCTGCGCGAGTACCTGGATCGCAACGGTTTCATGGACATAGAGACTCCGGTGCTGACCCGGGCGACCCCCGAGGGCGCCCGCGACTACCTGGTGCCGAGCCGGGTCCACCAGGGCGAGTTCTACGCCCTGCCCCAGTCGCCCCAGCTGTTCAAGCAGCTGCTGATGGTGGCCGGGATGGATCGCTACTACCAGATCGTGCGCTGCTTCCGCGACGAGGACCTGCGCGCCGACCGGCAGCCGGAGTTCACCCAGCTGGACATCGAGACCTCGTTCATGGACGAGGAATCCATCATGACCCTGATGGAGGAGATGATCCGCGAGGTCTTCGCCCACGCCCTCGAGGAGGCCCTGCCCAACCCCTTCCCGCGCATGACCTACGCCGAGGCCATGCGCCGTTATGGCTCCGACCGTCCCGATCTGCGCGTGCCGCTGGAGCTGGTGGACGTGGGCGACGTCATGGCGGAGGTGGAGTTCAAGGTCTTCTCCGCCCCCGCCAACGACCCCAACGGCCGGGTGGCCGCCCTGCGCCTGCCCGCCGGCGGCGAGCTGACCCGCAAGGAGATCGACGACTACACCAGGTTCGTCGGCATCTACGGCGCCAAGGGGCTGGCGTACATCAAGGTCAATGACGTCGCCGCCGGGCGGGAGGGGCTGCAGTCGCCCATCCTCAAGTTCCTGCCCGACGCCTCGGTGGCCGCCATCCTGGAGCGCACCGGCGCCCAGAGCGGCGACCTGATCTTCTTCGGCGCCGACAAGGCCAAGGTGGTGAACGAGGCCCTCGGCGCGCTGCGGGTGAAGCTGGGCGAGGACCGCGGCCTGATGGAACGCGGCTGGCGCCCCCTGTGGGTGGTGGACTTTCCCATGTTCGAGTGGGACGACGAGGCCGGCCGCTGGATCTCCCTGCACCACCCCTTCACCTCCCCGAAGGAGGAGGACCTCGAACTGCTGGAGTCCGATCCCGCCGCCTGCCGCTCGCGTGCCTACGACATGGTGCTCAACGGCACCGAGGTGGGCGGAGGCTCCATGCGTATCTATCGCCATGCCGTCCAGCAGCAGGTGTTCCGCATCCTCGGCATCTCCGAGGAGGAGGCCGGGGACAAGTTCGGCTTCCTGCTCGAGGCGCTGAAGTACGGCTGCCCGCCTCACGGCGGGCTGGCCTTCGGCCTCGACCGGCTGGTGATGCTGATGACCGGCGCGGCCTCCATCCGCGACGTCATGGCCTTCCCCAAGACCCAGAGCGCCAGCTGCCCGCTCACCCGCGCCCCCTCCGCCGTGGACGACCGCCAGCTGCGCGATCTCAACCTGCGCCTGCGCCGCGTCCCGGGGCAGGAGGGCTGAGATTTTTCCAATAGACAGGATTGACAGGATTGACAGGATTTGAAGCGGATCGAGAGCCAGTTATAACCGACTGACAGGATATCGTTTATTTACAGAGCTGCGGAGACCAGGTTGTCTTGCAGTGAATGCCGATACCCCGGGTCCGCATGGTTGGCACTTGCGGACGCTACCAGCGGATACGTATACGACTTCAATCCCGTAAATCCTGTTAATCCTGTCCATTAAGGTGCTTCCCCCCCATGGCCGGAATGGCGTACAAGCGGCCGGAGTCGGTGCTGGTGCTGGTCTATACCCGCACCGGGGAGGTGCTGGTGCTGCGGCGGCACGAGCCGGCGGATTTCTGGCAGTCGGTGACCGGCAGCCTGGAGTGGGACGAGAGTCCGGCGGAAGCGGCGCGGCGTGAGCTGGCCGAGGAGTCCGGGCTGTCTGCCGGCGGGCTGTCCGCGGCCGGGGTGACCCGCCGCTTTCCCATCGTCCCGCCCTGGCGCGAGCGCTACGCCCCGGAGGCGGACCACAACCTCGAGCACTGGTTCCTGCTGGAGCTGCCGGTGCCGGTTCCGGTGCGGCTCAGTCCCCGCGAACACGCCGAGTACGCCTGGCTGCCCGCCGCCGAGGCCGCCGCCCGGGTCGGCTCCTGGACCAACCGGGAGGCCATCGAGCGCTTCGTCCCCGCCCGCGCGCCCGGCTGACGGGCCCGGTTCCGGTCGTGGGCGTCACGCCCTGCCGGGCGCCCGGAGCGCCGCTTCGGGGTTTCAGGAAACCTCAAACTCTCCCCGCAATCGGCGTAATCTGTGGCAAACCGGAACGATGGACGCAGAGTCCGACTCATGACGAACGAACGCAAGGACGAAGCCCCCGGGAGTGCCCCGGTGCTGCTGCTGCACGGGCTGTGGATGCCGGGGCTGGAGATGAGCCTGCTGCAGCACCGGCTGGAGGGGCGCGGCTGGCACTGCCGGCGCTTTACCTACACCACCTTCCAGGGCTCGGTCGACGACAGCCTGGACGCCCTGGACGCCGTGGTGGCGGAACTGGATGCGCCCCGGGTCCACTTCGTCGCCCACAGCCTCGGCGGACTGCTGCTGCGCCACTACTTCAGCGACAGGCCGGATGCGCCCGCGGGCCGGGTGGTGACCCTCGGCACGCCCCACACCGGCAGCAAGGTCGCCCAGGTGCTCAACGGGCTCGGCCCGCTGGGCTGGGTGCTCGGCAACGGCCGCCGGATGGGGCTCATGGGCGATGCGCCGGCCTGGTCGCCGGAGCGGGACCTGGGCGTCATCGCCGGCACCATGAGCATGGGCCTGGGGATGGTGGTGCCGGGGCTGGACAGCCCCAACGACGGCACGGTCGCCGCCGCCGAGACCCGCTGCCCGGAGATGGCCGACTACCTGGAGCTGCCCGTCAGCCACATGGGCCTGGTCCTCTCCGAGCAGGTGGCCGAAGCCATCTCCGCCTTCCTCGCCAGCGGCTGTTTCCCGCACGGGCCGGACGCGAAAGAGCGGGGTTGAAAAAGCATTATCCGCAGATTACACAGATTACGCAGATAGGCTTGCCCTGCACTTGACTCACAAATCGGCCATCAGCGAGTCACTGGGCAGTCAGGCGCAAGGCGCATCCTCGCCGGGGCAGTGGTTCTGCCTCAAGAGGATGCAACGCCGCGGATGGCCGCCCAGCGGCTCGCCCGGAGGGAGCCTCCCGGAAGCGCCAGTCCTGCGTTGCGGCACTTGGAAAGGGAAGCCACCATTCCCTGCGCACCGCGCCTTGTCCTGACGCTTCCGGGAGGCTCTGATGACTGATTTGTGGGTAAAGGGCAGGGCTTACCCGGCAGCCCGCCCGGATCCTGTACAGCCATTCGCTACGTCCCTGAGCTGGAACGGCCGGATCCCGATCCCTGCCAACACCGCGATCATCTGCGTAATCCGTGTAATCTGCGGATGAATGGGCGGCCTCTCATGGGGTGATGCCGCCCGGGTTGTCGGCACGGCTTCGCCTGCGTCATGTTAGAATCCGCACATTTATGGATCGTAAGCGCGAGGTTTTATGGCAGGTCACAGCAAGTGGGCGAACATCCAGCACCGCAAGGGCGCCCAGGACAAGAAACGCGGCAAGCTGTTCACCAAGCTCATCCGCGAAATCACCGTCTCCGCCCGGATGGGGGGCGGTGACCCGGCGGCCAATCCCCGCCTGCGCGCGGCCATCGATGCGGCGCTGTCCAACAACATGCCCAAGGACACCATCGAGCGTGCCGTGAAGCGCGGTTCCGGCGAGATGGATGGGGAGAACTACGACGAGGTGCGCTACGAGGGCTACGGCCCCGGCGGCGTGGCGGTGATGGTGGATGCCATGACCGACAACCGCAACCGCACCGTGGCCGAGGTCCGCCACGCCTTCTCCAAGTGCGGCGGCAACCTGGGCACCGAGGGCTCGGTGGCGTTCCAGTTCACCAAGACCGGGCTGCTGAGCTTTCCTGCCGGCACCGACGAGGATGCGGTCATGGAGGCGGCCCTGGAGGCCGGCGCCGAGGACGTGGTGACCAACGACGACGGCTCGGTGGAGGTGCTCGCCACGCCGGAGAATTTCCACGAGGTGCTGGAGGGGCTCAAGGGCGCGGGGCTGGAGCCGGAGTTCGCGGAGGTGACCATGCGGGCGGCCACCAACGCCGAGCTCGACCTCGACAACGCCGGCCAGATGGTGCGGCTGCTGGACATGCTGGAGGATCTGGACGACGTGCAGAAGGTCTACTCCAACGCCGAGATCTCCGACGAGATCCTGGCCCAGCTCTGAGCACCGGTGAGCCGCTCCCGCCACGATCGCACTCCACCCCTGGGTGCCCGCCCATGCCGCTGATACTCGGCATCGACCCCGGCTCCCGGATCACCGGCTACGGGCTGGTGCGGGTGGAGGGCAACCGCAGCGCCTATGTCGCCAGCGGCGAGGTGCGGGTGGAGGGGGAGACCCTGGCCCAGAAGCTGCATCACATCTTCACCGCGCTGAGCGCGGTGATCGAGACCCACGCCCCCGACGAGGCGGCGGTGGAGCAGGTGTTCATGCACCGCAATCCCGACTCGGCCCTGAAGCTGGGCCAGGCCCGGGGCGCGGCCATCTGCGCCCTGGCCGCCCACGGACTGCCGGTGGCCGAGTACACCCCCCAGGAGATCAAGCGGGCGGTGGTGGGCGGCGGCCGGGCGGTCAAGGAGCAGGTGCAGCACATGGTCAAGGCGCTGCTGAACCTGAGCGAGATCTCCTCGGCGGACGCCGCCGACGCCCTCGCGGTGGCCCTGTGCCACGGCCACACGGGCCAGACCCTGGCGCGCATGGGGGCGGTGACCGTCCGCGGCCGGCGGGGAGGGCGGTGGCGATGATCGGGCGCCTGCGCGGGATCATCCTGGAGAAGCGGCCGCCCTGGCTGCTGCTCGACGTGCACGGCGTGGGCTACGAGATCGAGGCGCCCATGACCACCTTCTACCGCCTGCCGGCGGTGGGCGCCGAGGTCTCCCTGCACACCCACCTGGTGGTGCGCGAGGATGCCCACCTGCTCTACGGTTTCATGGAACTGCGCGAGCGCACCCTGTTCCGCACCCTGATCAAGGTCTCCGGCGTCGGCGCGCGCCTGGCGCTCGCCATCCTCTCCGGCATGGAGGCCGACAGCTTCGCCCGCTGTGTCCAGGAGGGGGACGTCGCCGCCCTCACCCGGCTGCCGGGCATCGGCAAGAAGACCGCCGAGCGGCTGGTGGTGGAGATGCGCGACCGCCTCGCCGACTGGGGGGGCGGAGCGGTGCTGCCCGCCTCCGGCCGGCCGGGCGGAACCGGCGCCCCCGTCACGCCCGTGGACGACGCGGTCAGCGCCCTGGTGGCCCTCGGCTACAAGCAGGCCGAGGCGGTGCGGGCGGTCAAGGCCGTCGCCGCCGAGGGCCTCACCAGCGAGGAGATCATCCGCCACGCCCTGCGCGGCATGGTCTGATCCGACTCCCGGCAGTGCACCGAAAATACGGTAAACCGCAGATTGACGTTGATTTTCGTTGATTTCTCATGAGATTCCTGATGGGGTGCGGTGCCCGGTCGTAGATGTGACTCCGCTAGCAGTGGTGCTGTGGCGGCAGATGAAGCTGGCTGGAAAATTCACGCAAATCAACGTTAATCTGCGGTTTACCGGTTTTTGTTTGCCCAATCCGAACTTCATGGTTCCATAGAGACTTTCCAGTGCCGGAGAGGCCGATGACCGAGCGCCTGATTGCCGCCGAGACCCGCCCCGAGGACGTCACCGTGGAGGAGACCATCCGCCCGGTCCGCCTGGCCGACTACGTGGGCCAGGCCTCCGTGCGCGAGCAGATGGGGATCTTCATCGACGCCGCCCGGCGCCGGGGCGAGGCGCTGGACCACGTGCTCATCTTCGGCCCGCCCGGGCTCGGCAAGACCACCCTGGCCCACATCATCGCCCACGAGATGGGGGTGGGGCTGAAGCAGACCTCCGGACCGGTGCTGGAGCGCCCCGGGGACCTGGCGGCCCTGCTCACCAACCTGGAGCCGCGCGAGGTGCTGTTCGTGGACGAGATCCACCGCCTCAGCCCGGTGGTGGAGGAGGTCCTCTACCCGGCCATGGAGGACTACCAGCTGGACATCATGATCGGGGAGGGGCCGGCGGCGCGCTCCATCAAGCTGGACCTGCCGCCCTTCACCCTGGTGGGGGCCACCACCCGCGCCGGGCTGCTCACCTCGCCCCTGCGCGACCGCTTCGGCATCGTCCAGCGGCTGGAGTTCTACGGCGTGGAGGAGCTGGCCCGCATCGTCACCCGTTCCGCCGGCATCATGGCCGTGGGCATGACCGCCGACGGCGCCCACGAGATCGCCCGCCGCTCCCGGGGCACCCCGCGCATCGCCAACCGCCTGCTGCGGCGGGTGCGCGACTACGCCGAGGTGCGGGCCGACGGCCAGGTGAACCGGACGGTGGCCGCCGAGGCGCTGGCCATGCTGGACGTGGACGCCATGGGCTTCGACCTCATGGACCGCAAGCTGCTCGGCGCTCTGATCGAGAAGTTCGATGGCGGGCCGGTGGGCATCGACAGTCTCGCGGCGGCCATCGGCGAGGAGCGCGACACCATCGAGGACGTGCTGGAGCCCTTCCTCATCCAGCAGGGTTTCATCGCCCGCACGCCCCGGGGCCGGGTGGCGACCCGCAACGCCTATCTTCACTTCGGACTGAAACCCGGGCAGAATGCACCATCGGCATCGATCCCGGACCTCTTCGATCCTTCCGCGCTGGATTAGGTCATTTTCTGACCGGCGCCGGAATCCCCAACGGACTGATTATCCAGAGCCTGCGCCGCCACCGTCGGCAGCGGGCGGGTCGCGATATGGCCGCGACCGGGTATGGGGTTGAACCAAACCGGGCGCCCCGTCCGTTATCCCTGAATGGCGTTCGCGGGGCGGGTGGCGGGCGGTGGAGGCGGACGGATGTTTCCGTTAGCATAGTTCGGACTTTTACGCAGGGCAGCTTCGGCAGTGAAGGAACAGACGCGGCAGTCGGTGACGGACGGGCACTTCGTGTGGCCGGTCCGCGTCTATTACGAGGACACCGACTCGGGGGGTGTGGTCTACTACGCCAACTACCTCCGTTTCATGGAGCGGGCCCGTACGGAATGGCTGCGCAGCCTGGGCTTCGAGCAGGATGCCCTCGCCCGCGAGGCGGGGGTCATCTTCGCGGTCCGTTCCGCCGCCCTGGAATACCTGCGTCCGGCACGCTTCAACGACCTGCTCCAGGTGGACTCGCGCATCGCCGGGGTGGGCCGCGCGAGTCTGACCTTCGAACAGTCCATCGTCCGCCGGGAGGAGCCCGCGGTGCCGCTGTGTACCGGCCGCATCCGTGTGGCCTGCGTGAGCGCCGATGCCCTGCGCCCCCGGCCCATACCACCTGAGATACTCGCGGAGATAAGCGGTGACCGCTGACCTGTCCCTGGTAAGTCTCGTCCTCACGGCAAGCCCCCTGGTCAAGGGGGTGCTGCTGCTGCTGCTGTTCGCCTCGCTCGCTTCCTGGACGATGATCTTCCAGAAGGCGGCCATGCTGCGCCGGGCCCGGCGCCTGGCCGACGAGTTCGAGGACGACTTCTGGTCGGGCACCGAGCTGACCGGACTCTACACCCGGCTCTCCGCCCGCAAGGGGAACCGCTCGGGCATGGAGAGCATCTTCCTGGCCGGCTTCAAGGAGTTCGCGCGGCTGCGCAAGCAGCGCGGGCTGGAGGCCACGGTGGCGGTGGAAGGGGTGCAGCGGGCCATGCGCGTGGTGCTCTCCCGGGAGATGGACCGGCTCGAAACCCACCTGGCGTTCCTGGCCACGGTGGGCTCCACCAGCCCCTACGTGGGCCTGTTCGGCACGGTGTGGGGCATCATGAACTCCTTCCGGGCGCTGGGGAACGTGAGCCAGGCGACGCTCGCCATGGTGGCCCCGGGCATCGCCGAGGCGCTCATCGCCACCGCCATGGGCCTGTTCGCGGCGATTCCCGCGGTGGTGGCCTACAACCGCTACTCGAACCAGGTGGAGCGGCTCTACACCCGCTACGACGCATTCCTGGAGGAGTTCTCCAGCATCCTCTACCGCCAGGCCGACAGCGGCGAGAGGAGTGCGGCATGAACCGCGGACCCGCGAGTGACGGAGGATGGCGCTGATGGCAGGTGTCCAGGCTCGCCACCACAAGCGCCGGCAGCCGATGTCGGAGATGAACGTGGTGCCCTACATCGACGTGATGCTGGTGCTCCTGGTGATCTTCATGGTGACCGCGCCCCTGCTCAGCCAGGGGGTGAAGGTGGAACTGCCCCAGGCGCCCTCCAAGCCCCTGGAGCGGAACCAGACCGATCCCCTGGTCGTGAGCGTGGACCGCGACGGCAACTACTATCTCAACGTGGGAGAGAACAGCGACGCACCACTGGCCGAGGCGGACCTGGTGGCGCGGGTGGCCGCGGTACTGCGTCACCGCCCCGGCACGCCTGTCTACGTCAAGGGGGATCGGGCGGTTGACTACGGCACCGTGGTCTATGCCATGACCCTCCTGCAGCGGGCCGGAGCCCCGGGTGTGGGGCTCGTCACCCAGGCCGAGGAGCGCTGAGTCCAGGTCCATGCTGCGTATCATCCGCGACTACCCGGTCTCGTTCCTGTTCGCCGTGCTGGTGCACATGCTTCTGCTGGTGTTCCTGGTGGTGGGGCTGGACTGGTCGCCCAAGCCGCAGCAGGGCGGTGCCGAACCCCAGGTGGTGCAGGCCACGGTGGTGAACGAGGAGCGGGTTCAGGCCGAGATCGACGCCCTGCGCCAGCAGGATCGGCAGAAGCGGGCCGACGAGGATGCCCGCCAGCAGCGCCTGGAGCAGCAGGCCGCCGAGGCCGAGCAGCGGCGCCAGGCCGAGGAGCAGCGTCTTACCCGGCTGGAGGAGGAGCGCAAGGCCGCCACCGAGAAGGCGGAACGCCAGCGCCAGGACGAGGCCCGGCGCCTCGAGCAGCTGCGCCAGCAGCAGGCCGCTGAGTCCGCGCGGCTGGAGCAGCTGGAGCGGGAGAAGCAGGCCCTGGAAGAGGCCCGGCGGCAGGAGGCGGAGCGCAAGCGCCAGGCTGAGCAGGAGCGGCAGCAGGCCGAGGCGGAGGCCCGCCGGCTCACGGCCGAGAAGCAGCGGCTGGAGGAGGAGGCGCGCCAGGCCGCCGCGGAGAAGAAGCGCCAGGAGGAGGCCGCGCGCCAGGCCGCCGCGGAGAAGAAGCGTCAGGAGGAGGCCGCCCGCCAGGCCGCCGCGGAGAAGAAGCGCCAGGAGGAGGCCGCCCGTCAGGCCGCCGCGGAGCGCCAGCGCATCGAGGCCGAGCGTGCCGCCGCGGAGAAGAAGCGTCGTGAGGAGGAGGCCCGCAAGGCCGCTGTGGCGAAGCAGCAGGCCGAAGAGGCCCGGCTGCGCCAGGAGATGATCGCCGCGGAGGAGTCCCGCCTGCGGGCGGAGGCGGACCGGCGCGCCCAGCGGGAGGTGGACCGTTACATCGCCATCATCCGCCAGCGGGTGGAGCGCAACTGGATCCGTCCGCCCAGCGCGGTCCAGGGCCTCTCCTGCACGCTGCAGGTGCGGGTCATTCCCAGCGGCGACGTGGTGGACGTGAGCGTGGTGACCAGCAGCGGCGACGGCGCCTTCGACCGGTCCGCGGTGGCCGCCGTGTACAAGGCCTCGCCGCTGGACCTGCCGCGGGAGCCGGGGCTGGCGGATCGGTTCCGTGTGTTCAACCTGGATTTCAGACCGGAGGGATAACAGAGGCATGAAGACCCTGCTGCGCAACTTGGGCCTGCTGCTCATCGGCCTGCTGCTGTTCCAGGCCCGCGCCCACGCGGTACTGACCATCGAGATCACCCAGGGCGTGGAAGGGGCGCTGCCGCTGGCCGTGGTGCCGTTTGCCGTGGCGCCGGGCGGCGCGGCGCCGGATACCGACGTCGCCGCCGTCATCAGCGCGGACCTGGGCCGCAGCGGCCGCTTCCGCCCGCTGCCGCCGGAAGACATGCTGGCCCGCCCCCACGATGCCGCCGAGGTGAAGTACGAGGATTGGCGGGTGCTGGGCATGGAGAACCTGGTGGTGGGGCGGCTGGAACCGAACCCCGACGGCAGCTACGAGGTGCGTTTCCAGCTGCTGGACGTGTTCCGCGCCAACCAACTGCTCGGCTACAGCATCACCGCGCGCCCGGGCGAGCTGCGCCGCGCCGCCCACTACATCAGCGATCTCATCTACGAGAAGCTCACCGGCGAGCGGGGGGCCTTCAATACCCGCATCGCCTACGTGACCGTCCAGCGTCCCGCGAAGGGGGAGACGCTGTTCGGTCTGCAGGTGGCCGACTCCGACGGCCACAATCCGCAGACCATTCTCTCCTCGCGCGAACCGATCATGTCGCCGAGCTGGTCCCCGGACGGCAACCGCCTGGCCTATGTCTCCTTCGAGGGCAAGCGCTCGGCGGTCTACGTCCAGGACGTGCGCACCGGACAGCGCGAGCAGGTCACCTCCAGCCCCGGCATCAACGGCGCGCCCGCCTGGGCCCCGGACGGGCAGCGCCTGGCCCTGACCCTGTCCAAGGACGGCAACCCGGAGATCTACGTGCTGTATCTCTACAGCAAGCGCCTGGCCCGCATCACCAACAGCCTCGGCATCGATACCGAGCCGAGCTGGGCGCCGGACGGGATGTCCCTGGCGTTCACCTCCGACCGGGGCGGCACACCCCAGATCTACCGGGCCTGGCTCGACGGCGGGCGCACCCAGCGCCTCACCTTCGACGGCAGCTACAACGCCAGCCCCGATTTCTCGCGCGACGGCAAGCGCCTCGCGCTGGTGAACGGCAACGGTCGCAGCTTCCACATTGCAGTGCAGGACCTGGACAGCGGGGTCCTGCAGGTCGTAACGGATACACCGCTGGATGAATCACCGAGCTTCGCGCCCAACGGCAGCATGATCATCTACGCCACCCAGTCCGGCGGACGGGGTGTGCTGGCCGCCACTTCGGTGGACGGGCGCGTCAAGCAGCGGCTGCTGCTCACCGAGGGCGAGGTCCGGGAACCGTCCTGGTCCCCGTTCCTGCAGTGAGCGAGCGGAATACGGACAAGGGGCTTTTCACTTTTAACTTTCATTCAAGGAGTTGCATCATGTTTCTCCGCATCGGCAAATTCATGGGTACCATCGTGGTCGGTCTGTCCCTGCTGGGACTGGCCGGGTGCCAGACCACCGGCGGTCTGGGGCAGGGCGAGGAGGGCGCCGCCGTGGACGAGGCCGGCGCCATGAGCGGCGGGGCGGATGCCCGGGGCGCGGCCGCGGGCGGACGCTTCAGCAGCGCGGCGCTGGACGATCCCAACAGCCCGCTGGCCAACCGGGTGTTCTACTTCGATTTCGACAGCTTCATGATCAAGGACGAGGACCGCTCGACCATCAGCGCCCACGGCGAATTTCTCGCCGCCAATCCCGACGCGAAGGTGCGCCTGGAGGGCCATGCCGACGAGCGCGGCAGCCGCGAGTACAACATCGCCCTGGGCGAGCGCCGGGCCAACGCCGTCCGCCAGCTGCTCCAGCTCCAGGGTGTGGCCGCCGGCCAGATCGAGACGGTAAGCTACGGCGAGGAGCGCCCCGCGGGCCTCGGCCACGACGAGCAGTCCTGGTCACTGAACCGCCGGGTGGAGCTGATCTACACGAGGCGTTGAGATGAGGTTCGACAACCGCATCATCGCGGCTGCCGTCGCCCTGGCCTTCGGGCTGGGTGCGGCGGCGCCCGCCCAGGCACAGCTGTTCGGTGGCGCCAGCCGGGATGAGGTGGCCGCGCTGCAGCAGCGGGTGGAGCGCCTCGAGCGCCTGCTCGACAGCGGCAGTCTGGCCGACCTGCTGACCCGTGTGGAACGCCTGCAGCAGGAGATCCAGCAGCTGCGGGGCCAGGTTGAGACCCAGGGTTTCGCCATCGAGGAGCTGAAGAAGCGCCAGCGTGATCTCTACGTTGACGTGGACCGCCGCCTGGGACGGCTGGAGGCCGGCGGTCCGGCACCGGCGCCGGCCGCAGCCCCTGCCGCCCCGGGACCCGCGGCAACAGCTCCGCCGGCGGCTGATTCGGCCCCGGCCGGGGTGGACGAGGTGGCGGAGCAGCAGGCCTATGAACAGGCCTTCGACCTGCTCAAGCAGGGGCGCTATGCCGACGCGGCCGCCGCCTTCAGCCGCTTCCTGACCGACTTCCCCGGCGGAACCTATGCGCCCAATGCCCAGTACTGGCTGGGCGAGGCCTACTATGTGACGCGCCGCTTCGACGAGGCGCTGGCCGAGTTCAGCAAGGTGCGCGAACTCTACCCGGACAGCCAGAAGGTGCCGGACGCCCTGCTCAAGATGGGCTACATCCTCATCGAGAAGGGTGAACGGGAGCGGGCCCGCACGCTGCTCAACGAAGTGAAACAGCGCTATCCCGGAACCACCGCCGCCAGCCTCGCCGACCGGCGACTCCAGAACATGGGACGCTGATGGCCCGGTGTTCAACGGCCCGCCCGGCGGCGGAGTCGGGTGCGTGAGTCGACTGCGCATCACCGAGGTTTTCCTGTCCCTGCAGGGCGAGGCGCGGACGGTGGGACTGCCCACGGTGTTCGTGCGCCTCACCGGCTGCCCGCTGCGCTGTGACTGGTGCGATACCGAATATGCCTTCCAGGGCGGTGTGTGGCGGGAGATCCCCGAACTGACAGCAGAGGTGGGCGCGTTCGGCGTGCGCCATGTCTGCGTCACCGGGGGAGAGCCACTGGCCCAGCAGGCGGTGCACGAACTGCTCCGCGCACTCTGCGACGCCGGCTTCGAGGTGGCCCTCGAAACCAGCGGCGCCCTGGACGTTTGCGGCGTGGACCCGCGGGTGAGCCGGGTCATGGATCTGAAGGCCCCCGGATCCGGCGAGGTGGGGCGCAACCGCTGGGAAAACCTTCACTGCCTGACCGCGCGCGACCAGGTGAAATTCGTCCTCCGTGACCGGGCGGACTATGATTGGGCCTGTGAGCAGCTGCGCGTGCACGATCTGACGGAACGCTGTGAGGTCCTGTTCTCACCGGTGCATGGAGTTCTTCCGCCCCGCCAGCTGGCCGAATGGATCCTGGCCGACCGCCTGCCGGTGCGCTTCCAGCTGCAACTGCACAAGTTACTCTGGGGAGAGGAGCGGGGGCGATGAACACGACGGTAAAACAGGCAGTGGTGCTGACATCCGGCGGGCTCGACTCCACCACCTGCCTGGCCATCGCCCGGGATCAGGGCTACCGCTGTCATACCCTGGCCTTCGACTACGGGCAGAAGCACAAGGCCGAGCTGGATGCCGGCATCCGTATCTCGCGCGCCCTCGGCGCCGGGGATCACAAGATCATCCGCATCGACCTGGCCTCCATCGGCGGATCGGCACTCACCGATCCCAAGATCGCGGTGCCCGATCATCCCACCCGCGGCATTCCCGTCACCTACGTGCCGGCACGCAATACCGTGTTCCTGTCCCTGGCCCTCGGCTGGGCCGAGGTGCTCGGCGCCTGCGACATCTTCATCGGTGTCAACGCCGTGGACTACTCCGGCTACCCCGATTGCCGGCCCGCCTTCATCGAGGCCTTCCAGGACCTGGCCAACCTGGCCACCAAGGCCGGGGTGGAGGGGGAGCGGTTCCGCATCCACGCCCCGCTGCTGCACCTGAGCAAGGCCGATATCATCCGCACCGGCGTGCGCCTGGGTCTCGACTACGGCATGACGGTCTCCTGCTACAGCGCCGATGAGGAGGGCCGCGCCTGCGGGGTGTGCGACGCCTGCCGCCTGCGCCGCGAGGGCTTCCGGGAAGCCGAAATCCCCGACCCCACCCGCTACCGCCCCGGCAGCCCCTTCGCCTGACTGGGATCCCTTCACCACGAAGGCACGAAGCTCACGAAGAAAAGACAAAGACAAAGACGTAAAGACAAAAGCGGTCCATCCGCAGATTACGCAGATTACGCAGATTAAAAAAACTACCGGTGACTTGCTGAAGGGTTGATTGGCCCTGCACACGGAAACACTCCCGCGATCTGTACAGACTGCCAACAGCCCCGTGACCGGGTTCGTCCATTGGAAATCCCGGTATCCTCGAAGTAATCTGTGTCAATCTGCGTAATCTGTGGATAACGAGTCTTTTGGTCTTTATCTTCGTGCGCTTCGTGCCTTCGTGGTGAATGGATGGGCGACGGTATAGTCGACATCCGTCGCTGGAATCGTCAATCAGCTTCCGCTAATCTAGCTCCCTTTCCCGACACCCACGGTCGGGAAGCCGCCACCCCGAGTTGTCACGGGGTTATAACCAAATCATAGGCCGGCTGGAGGAGGGGAATCCCATCATGGTCTTCGAAAGCTTCGCTGCCGGGCAGTCGTTTCTGCTCTGGTCCACCTTCGTTGTCGCCCTGATCCTGGGCGCAGTGGTCAACAAGACCAATTTCTGCACCATGGGGGCCGTGTCGGACATGGTCAACATGGGCGATCTCGGCCGCATGCGCGCCTGGCTGCTGGCCATCGCCGTGGCGCTCATCGGGGTGCTGGCACTCGAGCCCCTGGGGCTTGTCGACCTCGGCGCCGCCTTTCCGCCCTACCGGGCCGGCCAGCTCATCTGGGCGGAGAACCTGCTCGGCGGGCTGATGTTCGGCATCGGCATGACCCTCGCTTCCGGCTGCGGCAACAAGACTCTCATCCGCATTGGCGGAGGCAACGCCAAGTCGGTGGTGGTGCTGGCCATTATCGGCGTCATCGCCTACTTCATGGTCAACCCCTTCCCGGGAACCGACCAGACTTTGATGTCGGTGCTCTTCTACGACTGGATCCGCCCGCTGGCGGTGAACGTGGGCCCGTCCCAGGACCTCGGCACCCTGCTGGGGGGCAGCGACAACGCCGCCACCGTGCGCTTGGCGGTGGGCGCGCTGCTGGCCGTCGCGCTGCTGTACTACGTGTTCCGGGCGCGGGAGTTCCGCCACGGCTTCGACAACATACTCGGCGGCCTGGTGGTGGGGCTTGCCGTGGTGGCGGCCTGGTACGTCTCCAGCAACCTGCAGGTAAGCCTGGACGGCGAGAGCTACAGCCTGCGCGGCTACGTCCAGAACTGGGACTTCCTGGCCGACTCCGGCGCCGGCAAGCCCGCCGACAGCCGGCCGCTGAGCCCCCAGTCGTTCACCTTCATCAACCCCATGGGGCAGAGCCTCGGCTATACGGCCTCGGGCTTCGACGCCGGCCTGCTCACCTTCGGCGTCATGGCGCTCGCCGGCGTCATCGCCGGGTCCCTGCTGTGGTCCCTGGTGACCCGCAGCTTCCGCTTCGAGTGGTTCGCCAACGGCCGGGACTTCCTCAACCACGTGGTGGGCGCGGTCCTCATGGGCTTCGGCGGCGTGCTGGGCATGGGCTGCACCATCGGCCAGGGCGTGACCGGCATCTCCACCCTCGCCGTGGGATCCATAATCACCTTCGGCGCCATTGTGCTCGGCAGCGCCCTGACCATGAAGGTGCAGCTCTACCGCATGGTCTACGAGGGTGAGGCCGGCTTCCTGGCCGCGCTGGTCACCGGCCTGGTGGACCTGAAGCTGCTGCCGGCGCGCCTGCGGCGCCTGGAGGCGGTCTGAGCAACGGCCGGGGCGCTTCGAACGAACAGCCTTGGCCGCTTACGCCGGGATGCCGGGACGCGATGGATAAAGCCGCTGAAAGGACTGGATTTTCAGGGCGGGCCTTGCGTCCCGGCGGTTCCGGCGGACTTGCTATCATGGCCCGGATCGGTATGATCCTCCCCTTCCGGATTGGCGCCGTTAGCTCAGTTGGTAGAGCATCTGACTTTTAATCAGGTGGTCGATGGTTCGAGTCCATCACGGCGCACCATTCAAAACAAAGACTTACGGGATGCGGTAGGCCATATTTCGGCGGGGTTCGTCGCCGGGGTTCCTTCCAGGGTTACGGCAGGGGGCTTGCTGCATCCCCAAGCCGTGCCCCTCGCCAGCTCGGCCGGCTGGCCCCTTTTCCTCTCCCGGCGCGGCAGACACCCCCCCCTCGTTTCATACCCCCCGAGGGGCATGAGCACGCAAAAGGGAGGGGGCTTCTGTGTCTAGTACCCCCATACGCTCGCTATCTCAGGTTTTCACTGGCAACCCTCTGGCTGTACCCCAGGCATCACCGCATTGCCCGCTCAGAACGCCGTGGGCGCGACTTCTCGCCTTTGGTATGGGTACATAGCCAAATGAAGCGAAGTGCCGCCTACCGCGCTCACAGGGCGTCACAGCAGCTTGCCGCCAGAAGATAGGCGGTCATCCCCCGGCCAGGCCAGTGCGCAGTGATTGCCGGACCTGCACACCAGCAGGACAAAACCCCAGTCGAATCAATGCGTTGACACATACCCCATCGGTAAGTTGTTGATGCCTAGGAGGTATCTGCGGACGATTCGCACAACCTATTGATTGGCGGTGGAATTGTTATCAAACCGGGCTGATGGGGGTGGACCACATACACACGCTGGACCGAACGCACAGCGGGGGAAATCAAACTCAACCCCCCGGAAGTGGCCGGAATGAGCGTTCCGTTATTGTCTCGCGCCGTGCCGCCGCATCCCGTCCCGGGGGATGGTCTACACTTGGCTTGCTCATCGGCAGGAGGCCACAAAATGCAGACATACAAGCTATCCCCGGAGAGGGCGGCAGAGGTCAGCATCATCACCCAGTACGGGCAGCGCTTCGGTCACCCACCACCCCCGGGCGCGTTGCAGGATGGCACAGCGGTCCGGCTGGCGAAGCAGGCCCTTGAGACGGGAATCCCCGTGGCCGAGTGGATGGACGAACCCGAAGGCACCATACCGGGCTCGAGCATCGTGCTCGGGGACTTCGACGAACCAAACGATGGAGGCGCAGACAATGAGTGAACCAGCGAAGGCGGCATCGGCACTTGACGCAGCAGCGATAGCCCACCAGCGAATCGCCGACCTCGGGGCCATGTTCCGGGGAATCATGGATGCAACCGACGACACCACCGCCCAAGCCTTGGCCAGGGCCGGGGTGAATCTCTCGGAGGAGTGGGCAAATGAGTTTGACACGCAGGCCGAGGTTTTGGAGTTGAACGTGTTGTGAGCATTGAAGCGGCCCGTACGACAAGACAGATACGACGGGACTGATTTCACAGCAGGAGGTGGGCAATGAACTCTCGCCAGCATTTGTTAGTCGTTGGTCTAATATATGGTGCTTTAACGTTATCTGGTTGTGTAACTAGCGGGGCATCTCAAAGTCATGTTGAGCGCCCTGCAATTCCGTATGAAGAGTGGGGAAAGTTAGAGCATTACGCTGTTTCGCCAAGTGCAACAATAATCTATACAACAAAAAACAACTCTGCAAAGATCTATTATGATGGAGAGCAATGGGTTCCCCAATCCAAATCAGAATTGGAGAGATACGGGCTAGGCAGCGCAGATATTGGATTCACGGACCAGAAGAATTTCAACCCAATGCTTATTGCAGTGACAGATAGGTATTCCTTTGGGTCGCAGGATGGCTATGAAAAATCTATGAAGCAGAGGCTTGCGTCACAGGGTGGTGAATTTGATATCCTGGACGAGCAATATATTGTTGTTAACGGGCAATTGGTTAAGCTGATTACCTCAAAAGTATCCGTAGACAACAAGAACGTTATTCTGATTAAGCAGTCTTGGCATGGAAGAAATAATGCGGTTGTGATAATTGATGCTGTGATACCAGAGTCATTCTATAAAAATTCAAAGCGTCAAGCACGGCTATTCATGAATGGGTTTGTAATTGAGTGACAAAGGTGTCGACTGAAGCCGGAAGAGTCCGAAGGTGAACCAGCCGACCCAGCCATGGTGAAGGGGAAGGGACTGACACTGAGGTTGCATCCGGCAGTGAACGGGGAAGAGACAACCACCACCCAAATCTTGGCTGGGAACAGCGACCTCTACACCAAGCAACGCAAACCGGAATACACGGTGTTGGTGAACAGCCCTCCTAGATAGATCTTAGATATGATCTTAGATCGGATTTCCAAACTCCCCGGAAACCCCCGCCCCGCCTGAGTTTGGCGGAACGGGGGCGTGACCGTTAGTACGGGAAAGCGTGACCGTTAGTACGGGAAAGCGTGACCGTTAGTACGGACGCCGGGCCGGGCGATTTCGAACCTGGACCTCGAGCACTCGGCCACCTTCCAGCCCAGCGCCGCCAGTTCGGACAAGGCATCGCGAGCCCGCTGGCGGCGCTTCCGCTTTGTGGACCTGTTGGCCTCATCCGGCCAGACGTAGCCGCACAAGGTGTCCAGGGCCACCCGGCCCATCTTGCCCGGATCAATCCAGCCGCACAGCCGCTGATGAATCAGCCGGGCAGGATCGGATCTCAACTTGCGCACCTCATCCAGGTCGATCCGCACGTGCCGCTGATCGCCTAGGATTGCTCCGGCAAGGCGCGGGTTCAGGGCCACCAACAGCCCGCCGGTTTCTTCGTCGAGCGCGTAGCTCAGCAGATTGTACGAAGCCTGTCGCGGGCCGTTGGTGGCCACAACTGTCACGTTGGACATTCGCGCCAGACTGGCCTTCATCGCCCGGATATTGCGCCCGCCGTCGGTCATGCCCACTTCGTGCAGTAACCGTGACATGCTCGCCCTGACCATCATCCCGTCCCGCTCGGCGGCATCGCCCACCGTGGCCAGGGAGTGACGGAGCTGTTGGCCCACTTCCGTCTCGGGGGCGGGTTCCAGCAACAGACCATCAGGCCCGGCCATGGCAACGATGCCTTGCAGCAGGCGCATATCATCCGCTCCCAATGGCTCGAACCCGATGAAGCGGACGCACCCGCTGGCCCCCATGTCGTGTGTGATATCCAGCTTTCCGCTTTCGCGTTCGCCACGCTTGAGGGAGCGGAACAGGCCGGGAGCAAGGCAGTGGGTTGGATCGTGCCGGGCGAGGGCCAGGTTATGCTCTGTCACGGGGAGCCCTCCCGGTCTTGCCCTGCTGCATCCGGCACGCGACAGAGGGGTCATGCCGCAGGATTCCGCCCTCATTGCGGCGGAGCCAGAGCCCGTGGAACGTTGAGCCGGAGTTGGCCTTGCTCACCCCGAACCGGACATACTCGCCCCGCCTGTCCTCGCTGATGCCAAGCCTCCCGGCCTCTGCGCTGGCCATGGCGGCCAGATACCCCTGCCATCGCACATTGTCGGTGAGCACGGACGATCCACGGCTGGCCTGCTGCTGAGCGCCCCCGCCATTCATCGCCGCGCTCTTGGTTGTGTGGTGCAGGTACAGGACGGCACACCCGGTGCTGGCGGCGATGGATTCCATGCGCCCGACAACCTGAGTCATCTGGCTGCTGTCGTTCTCGTCGGCTGCGTGGAAGCGCAGGAGCGTGTCCAGCACCATGATGCGGCACCCTTCCGCAGTTCTTTGCAGCCAATCAAGCCACCCGTCATCCATGAGACTTGGCCGACAGCCTGCAAGCGGGTGAATCGTCAGGCCCTTGGCTACGGCCTGCTGCTGTGCCGGGGTCATGCACCACCTCAACGCGTGCAGCCGGTGCATGATGGCGGCGGACGGATCTTCGGCTGGGAGATAGACAGCCCTTCCAGTCGGCAGGTCACCGAGCCCCAGCAGGTCAGGGCCGCCGGCAATCTGGGCCGCCACCTGAAGCGCCAGCATAGACTTGCCGACACCACCGGGGGACACCAGCGCCCCGACCGTCCCGGCGACCATGCCGGGAAGCACGTAATCAATCGGCGGGGGCGGGCTCTCGAAGGCGGCCATGATGTCGATGGGAGGAGGGGGAGCGACGCCCCCCCTATTCACGGATGCGGCCCGCATCGGATCAGGCCACGCCATCGCCGACCTCCTCCCGGAGCGCAGCCCAGCCCAGAAGCGAGCTGAGCCGCCAGCCACCGGTACCATGGGGAAGGCGCAGCCGCGCCGGGAAGGTCGGACACTCGCGCTCCAATCGCTCCACGCAGTGCACGGGCACCCCGAGAAGCTTGGCCGCGTCAACAATGTCGAGCTGAACGTCGTCGGCATTAGGAGTCATGGCTGGCCCCCTGCATCGTGCCGTCACCACGATGAGACTTCAGCCACGCTTCCACCTCGTGGACGAACCACGAGGTGACGCCGCCACCGACCTTCACCGGGGCCGGGAAATCTCCGGCGCGGGTCCAACGCCAGAGCGTCGTGCGCGAAATGGAAAGTTCACGGCAGAGGCCCGCCGCACGAATCATCCGCAATGCCATGATGGGCACCTCTTCTATCTTGTGCCGCTCATAACTTCGCGTGGCCCATAAAAAAACCGACGCGATATGAGCAATCCAAGCCATAGGCTCGGGCTACTCCGCGTCGGCCTGCTTTCGCGGGTGCGTTGCGGCTAGCTAGCAGCAAGCACCGTTCGGGCGCGACGGTCGGCCCCGTGTGGGGCGGACGACCGGATTGAGCGCATGATATAACGCCAGGCAAATCCATGCAACCATCTGAAGTGCATAGAGAAATTTATGCAAATTGCAGTCAGCTACGGATTGGTCTTGGCGTCTATCGCTGGCGCAAGGTGACCACGTTGCCGCCCGCCTCTGCCAGCCCGAGAATGGACCGCAGCCGCCGATCCCATGCATCCATTGCCTGCCGCTTCTCCGTGTCGTAGGTGTGCCGGTCGTAGATGCCGCCCACGGTGCGGTCCTTGTGGTTGAGCACCTTGTCCTGAACCAGCCGGTCGAAGCCCAGTTCGCCCAGCCGGGTTGCCACGGTGCGCCGCAGGTCATGGGGGGTCCATGGGTTCCCGGTTGCCCAGCGGGTCACGGCCCGGCTGAGGGAGGCCCTTGTCATTGGCTTGGCTGGCTTGTCCTTCGGCTGATTCCTGCCGGGGAAAACCCACTGTTCAGAGGCGCGGATTGCATCGAGTTCGCGGATGATATCCAGCGCCATGCCGGCCAGAGGGACGCGGTGGGTTTCGCCGTTCTTCGCCTTGGCCGCCGGGATGGTCCACCAACCGCCGGCCATGTCCAGCTCGCTCCACTCCATCTGCAACACCTCGCCGCTACGCTGCCCCGTCAGCAGAAGCAGGCGCAGGGCATGGCGGGTGTAGGGCGTCACGCCGTCCAGCCTGTTCCAGAAGGCGCGGATCTCCTCATCGCTCAGGATGCGTTCCCGCCGGTTCTCCTTGGCAGGGGGGCGCACATGGGTGGCCGGGGAGCTGTCCAGATACCCCTTCTCCACGGCGAAGTTGAACATGCGCCGGACCAGGGCCAGGGTGCGGTTCGCCGCAATGGGCGCACCCCGCGCCGCGATGCCGTCCAGCAGCTTGTTCACGTCCCGCCGGGTGATGTCCTTCACCTTCCGCCTCTTCCACTTCGGCAACACATCCTTCTGCAACATCCGCTCATCTTCGGCAGCGGAACGCTTGCGGGGCTTGGCCCACTTCTCCAGATACTCGCTGGCGAGGTGTGCCACCGTCTCGGCCTCACGCTCCGCCTTCTCTGCGGCCGACTGTTCCCGGCGGGCGTTCGCTCGCTTGGTTGCGGGGTCAATCCCCTGCGCCAGCAGTGCGGCAGCTTTCGCCTTCTCCCTTCGGGCGTCCTTCAGCGACAGGTCAGGGTACCTGCCCAAGGTCATCCTTCGCCGCCTTCCAAGGAAGTCGTAGGCGAAGAAGAAGCTGCGCTCGCCTGTCGGAGACACCCGCACCCCGAAGCCGTCGCCTTCACGCAGGTCATAGCGGGTTGCCTTGAGCTTCGCATTGCGGATGTCAGCATCGGTGAACTTCGTTCCGTGCTTGGGCATTGGCCTTGTCTCCGGTGATGTAAAGGAACCCCGGCGCCTCGGGGTTACTCTCGGGGTTCCTCTGAAGTGTAGGCTATCACGGAACATTAAGTAACAGAGCGAAACACAAACAAGTGATGTATTACAGTAGCTTATGCGCCTTCATCTGCTGATGGTGTGCACTATAGAAACGTGGTGTGAATCATAAATTTCTGACTTTTAATCAGGTGGTCGATGGTTCGAGTCCATCACGGCGCACCAACTTGAACAAAGAGGTTGCATCGAGCAACCTCTTGCTTTTTCAGGCTTGATCAATCTCCCAACATACGGCCGTCCCCGTCGCGTCCCGGTTCCATCCTCATTGCCCCCATTCCGGCTATTCGCCCCTGTTCGGCGACTTACGCCCGCCGCCCCTCTGCCTTGACAGATGGCCCGGTGCGGCCAATTCTTTCAATTCCCTGTTGCGGGGGGGGCAATAAAGCAGCATCCCGCAGTCCATGGGGCAACCCGTCGCTCAACGAACCTCCGGAAAGCATCACTACAAGATGGGATTGGGGCGTTGCGTTTGATTCCCCGCCGAAATCGCTTCCCGGTCAAATATCACAAACACGGGTGGAGGAATGCCAGATGAATATGAAGAATATCTTCATCGCCGTTGCCGGTATCGTTTCAGTCTCCCTCGCCAGCCCTGCTGCCGCAGATGAGATAGGCGACGGCAACCGGTACGAGTTGGACCGCTACTACCATTCGGAGATAAGTGCGGCCGAAGCCTACCAGGACATGATGCGTAATGAAGCGGTGCTCATCGACGTCCGCAGGTTGCGTGAATATGCCGCCGGTCATCCGGAGCGCGCCTACAACGTGCCCTATCCCCATATCGTAGGCAGCAATGACCAGTCCGCCCTGACCTTCTACTGGGAGGTCTATGACATCGTCAATGGCAGAACCGATACACCCATCATGACACTCTGCCGCACCGGTCACCGCAGCGTGCTCGCCGCCAATATCCTGTCGGACCCGGACTCGCACCCGGATACGCAGGGGCTGGAGCCCTTCACCAACGTGCGCAACATCTGGGAAGGTTTCGTCGGCCAGTACAAGTACGCCTATGCCGGAGGCAACATCCTCCTGGATCCCAATCCCATTCCGCTCGACTTGAACAACAACGGGGTGATGGACAGCGACACAGCTGACGTCTACAGCCACACCTCGGATGCGAATCCGGACAAGGATGGCTGGCGCAATTTCCAGCACCTGCCCTGGACCAGCAAGATCCGCAAGCCGCTCGCCTACCTTCAGGATGAGCTGATGTACGAGGGATTCATCGAGTACTGAGCGGTTGATGAACGCACGGCTGGCCGTTGTTCGGAAGCGTAGTGGCATGGACTGACTGGGTTCCGCTTCCGCCGCGGCTCACCGCTGCTGCCGCAACGCTCGAAACAGGGGTCCGGGTGCCAGGGTATCCGGGCCCCTGTCATCTCCTCTCAGCCCCGCCGACCCGCTTTCCGTTGCGCCGTCCCCCATGCTATCGCCATCCCGAACTATGCTTTGGAAAGGAGTGATCTGCGGTGAATATCCGCATGGCCTGCGATTATCCCAGAACGCCAGGAGGAGCCTCCATGACCATCGCGGCATCGGTACGGCGCACACTCGATGCGCACGGTATCGCCTACGAGCTCATTCCCCACCCCCGGACCGAGACCACGCTGGAGACGGCGCGCGTGGCCCGCGTGTCCGAGGATCACATCGCCAAGGGCGTGCTGCTGAAGGACAGCCGCGGCCCCCTGCTGGTGGTGGTGCCGGGTGACCGCCATGTGCGGCTCGATCACCTGCGGGAGGTGCTGCAGCGCTCGAAGCTCGAGCTGGTGGGCGAGGCGGAGATGGGAAGCCTGCTGCCCGACTGCGCGCCCGGCGCGGTGCCGGCGCTCGGCGCCGCCTACGGGCTGGAGACCTGGCTGGACGACTCCCTGCTCGGCCTGGCGCACGTCTACTTCGAGGCGGGCGACCACGCCCACCTGGTGCGGGTGCCGGGCGAGGCATTCCGCCGCCTGCTGGGCGAGGCCCGCCACGGCGCCTTCGGCCGCTAGCGCTGCCCTTGGCCCGCCAATCGACCATCAGCGAATCGCCGGGCGGCCAGGCGCCGATCCGGGTGCTGGTGCTCGGCACCGGGCAGATGGGGTCGGCCATGGCGCGCCTGGTGCTGGCGCGCCCGGGGCTGGAGCTCGCGGGCGCCTGCGCCCGCCGCCCCGGGCGGGCGGGCATGGACCTGGGGCGGGCCATCGGTCTTGATCGGGCCCTCGGCCTGCCCATCGTTCATGATCTGGAGGAGGCGCTGGTGCGATCGCGCCCGCGGGTGGCGCTGCAGGCCACCTGCTCGCGCCTGGCGGAGGCGCGGGATGAGATCGAGATCCTGCTGCGCCACGGCGTGCGGGTGATCACCATTGCCGAGGAGATGGCCTGTCCGGCGGCCACCGACCCGGTCGCCGCGGCGGCGCTCGACCGGCTCGCCCGGGACCACGGTGCGGCGCTGCTGGGCACCGGCATCAACCCGGGTTTCGTGCTCGACCTGCTGGTCATCACCCTGACCGGCGTCTGCGCCGAGGTGCGCTCCATCCGCGCCGAGCGCATCAACGATCTCTCCCCCTACGGTCCCACGGTGCTGGAGAACCAGGGGGTGGGGCTGTCGCCGGAGGCCTTCCGGGCCGGGCTGGCGGAGGGGCGCGTGGTGGGCCACCTGGGATTCCGGCAGTCGATCGGCCTGATCGCCGGGGCCTTGGGCTGGACCATCGATCGCATCGAGGAGCGCCGCGAGCCCATCGTCAGCACCGTGCGCCGGGAGACGCCCTGCGTCACCGTGGAGCCGGGACAGGTGGCGGGCTGCCGCCACACCGCCACGGCCTGGCGGCGAGGCGAGCCGGCCATCACCCTGGTCCACCCCCAGCAGGTGCGGCCCGAGCTGGCGGGGGTGGGGACCGGGGATCGGATCGAGATCGACAGCTCGCCGCCGGTCAGGCTGTCCGGCAGCCCGGAAATTCCGGGCGGGCAGGGGACCGCGGCGCTGGCGGTGAACATGATTCCCCACCTGCTCAACGCCGCGCCCGGACTCCACACCATGGCGGATCTCCCGATCCCCGCCGCGCGGCTCGGCGACGCCCGGCGCTGGGTGCTGGGCGGGGACCGGTCCGCCGCTCCAACGGAGGAGGCAGGACAATGACCGGAACGGTCGCCGCGGGCAGCTGGGTGGAAATCGGGGCGGTGGTGCTGGCGCCGGACGCGCGTGCGCCACAGGTTCCGGACGATACGCGGACGGTGCCGCTGGAGCTGCGGGCGAAGGGGTTTCTGGCCGCACCGGCGCGGGTGGGGGAACGGGTGGAGATTCTCACCGCCGCGGGCCGCCGCCTGGCCGGGACGCTGGTCGCGGCGAACCCGGCCTACCGCCACGGCTTCGGCGCGCCCATCCCCGCCCTGGCCGGGGTCGGGCGCGAGGCGCGGGCCCTGCTGGAGCGGGACGCCGAAGCCGACGGCAGCGGGGAGGGCGAGCCATGAGCGGGGACGGAAGCTACGCGGCGGTGATGGCACGCCGGGACGCCATCGTGCGCGCCTCGGTGGGCATCGACTACGACCGCTACCGCACCGGGGTCCTGGCCTTCGACTACGAGCGCCTGCTCGCGGATACCGGCTACGACATGGAGAGCGCCCGCGCCGTTCAGGCGGCCACCGGCGTGGGCGGCACCCCCCTGCTGGAGCTGCGCCGCCTCACCGCCCTGGTGCGGGCGGTGGCGGCGCCCGGCAAAGGGGCGCGCCTGTTTCTCAAGGACGAGGCGAAGAACCCCTCCGGCTCCTTCAAGGATCGGCGCGCCTCGCTCTCGGTCTACGAGGCGAAGCGGCGCGGCTATCCCGGGGTGGCGGCCGCCACCAGCGGCAACTACGGCGCGGCGGTGGCCTCCCAGGCGGCGAAGCTGGGGCTGCCCTGCGTCGTGGTGCAGGAGGCCTTCGACAGCCGCGGGATCGCCCAGCCCGAGATCGCCGAGAAGACCCGCGCCTGCGAGGCCTACGGGGCGGAGGTGATCCGCCTCTCGGTGGGGCCGGAGCTGTTCTACGTCTTCCTGCGGGTGCTGGAGGAGACCGGCTTCTTCAACGCCTCCCTCTACGCCCCGTGCTCCGTACGCGGCATCGAGACCCTGGGCTACGAGCTGGCGCTGCAGGCGCTGGACCTCTGCGGGCGCTTCCCCGACGTGGTCATCGTCACCCACGCCGGGGGCGGGAACGTCACCGGCACGGCGCGCGGCCTGCGCGAGGCGGGCGCGGTCGGGACCGAGATCGTGGCGGCGAGCGTGGATCTCGCCGGCCTGCACATGGCGTCCGACCGCGACTTCAACCGCAAATCCTTCACCACCGGCCACACGGGCTTCTCCATGCCCTTCACCACCTGGCCGGACCGGGCGGACGTGCCGCGCAGCGCCGCCCGGCCGCTGCGCTACATGGACCGCTTCGTGACCGTGACCCAGGGCGAGGTGTTCTATGCCACCCAGCTGCTGGCGGAGCTGGAGGGGCTGGAGCGGGGTCCGGCGGGCAACACCTCCCTGGCCGCCGCGCTCGCCATCGCCCGGGAGCTGGAGCGGGAGCGCGTCGTGGTGGTGCAGGAGACCGAGTACACCGGCGCGGGCAAGCATCCCATCGCCCAGCTCAACCTGGCCCTGTCGCTGGGCATCGAGGTCCGGCGCGGCGATCCCCGCGACAACCGACCGGGCGAGCGCATCGTCATCCCCGAGCACCCGGCCCAGCTCGCCGCGCGGGCGGTGGACCTCGACCGCGTACGCCGCTCCTACCTGCGCCATGCCCTGGAATCGCTGCCGGAGCATGCGCCGCTGGAAGCGGCGGACTACGCTTTCCTGGTGGAGGAGACCCGCAGCAGCCGGGCTTACGTGGAGGAGGTCCTGCATGGCCTGCAAGGAACGAGGAGATGACTTCGAGCGCCGTCGAGCCCACCTGGGCGGGCTGAGCGACGCGGAGCTGCACGCGCGCTTCTGGGACCTGGCCGAACGCATCGTCGCGCCGCTGGTGGAGGAGGCGCGCACCCACACCACCCCCGCCGTGGAGCGCTCCGTGCTGCTGCGCATGGGCTTCTCCAGCCTGGAGTGCCGGGCGCTGGTGCAGGAGATGCAGGCGCGTGGGCTGCTGGGGCAGGGCGCCGGACGGCTGGTGCTGGAGCTGGCGCGCAAGCGGGGCGTCGGCGTGCGGGCCGCGGGCGAGGCGCTGCTGGCGGGCCGCGACTGGGAGGTGCTGGAAGGCATCGGGCAAGGATGAAACTGCATCCCGACCAACCCCTCGATCTGCGCGAGGTGCTCGCCGACCTGGAGCACTACCGGCCGCGCCGCAAGGGCTGGGCGTGGCGCCGCCACGTGCCGGACCAGCGCGTCGGCCCGTTCGTCTACCGCGACACCTCCGCGCCGCTGAAAAACTCGGTGCCGCTGCCCGCCGCCGGCTACTTCGGCGGCATCGACCCCCAGGGCGACTGGGTCATCACCACCGAGATCGCCTCCGGCCGCTTCGAGGACGATCTGCGCCGCATGCGCATGGCCGCCTGGCACGGCGCCGATCACCTGATGGTGATCCGCACCACCGGCCAGTCCCACGTGGACGGGCTGCTGGAGGGCACCCCCGAGGGCATCGGCGGGGTGCCGGTGACCCGCAAGCAGATCCGCGCCACCCGCAAGACCCTGGACGCCGTCGAGGACGAGGTGGGGCGGCCCATCAACTTCCACTCCTACGTGAGCGGGCTGGCGGGGCCGGAGATGGCGGTGCTGTTCGCCGAGGAGGGGGTGAACGGCGCCCACCAGGATCCCCAGTACAACCTGCTCTACCGCGACATCAACCTGCACCGCTCCTTCGTGGACGCCGCCGAGGCCAAGCGCGTCCTCGCCGACGGCGGCATCCTCCAGCTCGACGGCGCCCACAACGCCAACGCCACCGCCAAGGAGGCGTGGAAGGTGACCCCCGAGCTGCTGGTACAGCACGCGCTGAACACCGCCTACTCGCGGGCGGCGGGTCTGCCCGATGCGCTCATCGCGCTGTCCACCGTGCCGCCCACCGCCCCGCCGGCGCCGAAGCTGCGCCTCGATCTCCCCTACGCCGTGGCCCTGCGGGAACTGTTCGCGGGCGTGCGCTTCCGCGCCCAGCAGAACACCCGCTACATGGAGGCCGACACCCTGGAGGCGAGCGTCACCCATGTCCTCGACACCCTCATCTCGCGCCTCACCTCGGCCGATATCCAGAGCACCATCACTCCCGACGAGGGGCGCAACATCCCCTGGCACTACAACAACATCGCCGGCGTGAACACCGCCCGCCAGACCCTGCTGGGCCTGGACGGGCTGGAGGAGCTGGTGGGCCTGAAGCGGGACGCGGCGTTCCGCGCGCAGGTGCGGGAGGTCAAGGAGCGCGCCGTGCTGTTCCTGGAGGAGATCCTGGAGCAGGGCTACGAAAGCGCGGTGGCGGCGGGCCAGTTCGTGGACTCGGGGCACTATCCGGAGCGGCATGGCGACGGCATCGTGCGCGACCCGGCCGGCGGCGACGGCGCCGGCACGGTGATCGAGCGCGCCCCCGGCTACGGCGCGCCGGTGTGCAGCCACTTCGGCGACAACGTTTACGGCCGGGGCGGGGAGAAGCCGTGCGCGGCCTACGGCGGCTGCACCCTCTGCGATCCCGCGAAGATCGTCTACATCGACGAGCTGGACCCGGAGGACAACGTCGACCGGCGCCTGGAGCAGCCGCTGGCCGAGCGCGCCGCGGGTCTGCTGCGCCCCGAGGTGGAGAAGCACGGCGACGGCATCGTCTGCGTCACCCTGTTCGTGCCCGCCGACCCGCGCACCGCCGAGGCCGCCGCCCTGGAACTGGCCCGCCACATGGGGCTCGCGGCCCCGGAGGTGATCAGCCGGCGGGTGCTGCACCCGGCGGAGGGCTCCGTGTTCGAGGTGAAGGGGGTGCTGGACCTGGCCCTGCGGGCCGCGCTCCTCCCCGGGGAGGAGCGGCGGGAGCTGCTGCCGGAGGCGGAGATCGAGGCCTTCGCGCGCGCCCGCGACCTGCGCGTGGTGGCCGCCACCGTGGGCGAGGACGAGCACTCGGTGGGCATCCGCGAGATCCTCGACATCAAGCACGGCGGCATCGAGAAGTACGGCTTCTGCTGCCGTTACCTCGGCACCTCGGTGCCGGTGGAGCGGCTGCTGGAGGCGGCGGCGGAGGAGGACGCGTGCGCGGTGCTGCTCTCCACCATCGTCACCCACGCCGGCATCCACGAGCAGCACATGCGCCGCCTCGACGCCCTGGCCCGGGAGCGGGGAGTGCGGGAGCGGCTGCTGCTGGTGGCCGGCGGCACCCAGGTCACCGACGCCGAGGCCCGCGCCTGCGGCATGGACGCCGGCTTCGGCCGCGGCACCACCGGCCGGGAGGTGGCGAGCTTCCTGGTCGGCCGGCTGCGCGATCGCTGATGGCCCGCCCCAGCCTCACCATCGATACCGCCGCCATCGAGCACAACGCCCGGGTCATCACCCGGCTCTGCGCCGCCCACGGCATGACGGTCGTCGGCGTCACCAAGGCCACCTGCGGCCACCCGGAGGTGGCGCGCGCCATGCTGCGGGGCGGCGTGGCGGCCATCGGCGAGTCGCGGCTGGAGAACATCCGCCGGCTACGGGCGGCCGGCATCGGGGCGCCGATGGTGCTGCTGCGCGTCCCCACCCTGTCCCAGGCGGAGGCGGTGGTGAGCGCCGCGGCGCTCAGCCTCGACTCCGAGCTGACGGTGCTCGCCGCCCTGTCCGAGGCGGCGGTCCGCCGGCACCGGGTCCACGAGGTGATTCTGATGGTGGAGCTGGGGGACCTGCGCGAGGGGATTCTCCCCGACGATCTCATCCCCTTCACCGCCGCCGCCCTCCAACTGCCGGGGATCCGGGTGACCGGGCTCGGCACCAACCTCGCCTGCCTGGGCGGCGTGGCGCCGGACCGGGAGAACATGGCGCGGCTGGCGGCCCTGGCGCGCGCCGTGGAGACCACCTTCGACCTGCGCCTGCGCTGGGTTTCCGGAGCCAACTCCAGCGCGCTGGAGCTCATCGCCGCCGGGGGGATGCCGGCGGCGGTCAACCACGCCCGCATGGGCGAGTCGATCCTGCTCGGCCGGGAGACGGTGCACCGCCGCCCCTGGCCCGGGACCCGCCAGGACGCCTTCCTGCTGGAGGCGGAGGTGATCGAGCTGAAGGACAAGCCCTCGGCCCCCCGCGGCACGCGCGGGGAGGATGCCTTCGGCCACCGGCCCGAGTTCGCGGATCGCGGCACGGTGCGGCGCGCGCTGCTCAACCTGGGACGCGAGGATGCGGATCTCGAAGGGCTCACGCCCCTGGACCCGCGCCTCACGGTGGTGGGCGGCACCAGCGACTACCTGGTGGTGGAGGCGGACGGCGCGCCCCTGCACGTGGGTGATCGCCTGGGCTTCACCCCCAACTACAGCGCCCTGCTGGCGGCGATGACCTCCGCCTATGTGGCGAAACGGACCCGGATTGGGGCACACTCGTGACCCTGCCGCCCGCGAACGGGCACCCCACCAGGACACCAATGAACACGAGTGCCGCCCATCTCACCCGCGCCACCATCCATCTCGACCGGCTGACCCGCAACCTGCGCCTGCTGCAGGCGGAAGCGGGCGCGGCCGAGGTCTGGCCGGTCATCAAGGCCAACGCCTACGGCCACGGCGCGGTGGCCATCGCCCGGCACCTCGCCGGGCTCGGCTGCCGGACCCTCTGCGTGGCCCACGCGGACGAGGCCCGGGTGCTGCGGGAGGCGGGCATCGAGGCCACCCTGCTGGTCCTCTCCGCCACCCTGCCCGAACAGGCCGGGGCGCTGGTGGCGGCGCGCGTCGAGCCGGCGGTCTGCACCCTGGAGACCGCCGCGGCGCTGGACCGCGCGGCCCGGCAGGCGGGGACCGTCGTCCCCGTCCACCTGAAGGTGGATACCGGCATGGGCCGCACCGGCATCCGCCCCGAGGCGGTGGAGGCGTTTCTCGCCGTCTGCCGGGACCTTTCCGCCATCAGGGTGCGCGGCGTCATGAGTCACTTTCCCCGCGCCGACGAGACCGACAAGGACTACTCCCTGGCCCAGGTGGAGCGCTTCCGCGGGGTGGTCGCCATCGCCCGGCGCCACGGGGTGGAGGTGGCGCACCTGGCCAACAGCGCCGGGGTGCTGGACCTGCCCGGCTCGCACCTGGACGCCGTGCGCCCCGGCATCGCCCTCTACGGCCTGCGCCCCTCGGCGGAGATCGCCAATCCCCGGGTGAACGACCTGTTGCCGGTGCTGGAGTGGAAGAGCCGCATCACCTTCCTCAAGGAGGTGCCCGCGGACGCCGGCCTGAGCTACGGCCACACCTTCCGCACCGCCCGGCCCACGCTGGTCGCCACCATTCCGGCCGGCTACGGCGACGGCCTCAGCCGCCGGCTCTCCAGCAACCTGGAGGTGCTGGTGGGCGGCGTGCGCTGCCCGCTGGTGGGGCGGGTGACCATGGACATGAGCCTGGTGGACGTGACCGCGCTGCGCGGCCGCGTGGCGCTGGGTGACGAGGTGGTGCTCATCGGCCGCCAGGGCGGGGAGGTGGTGAGCGCCGACGCCATGGCCGAGCGGCTCGGCACCATCAACTACGAGGTGGTCACCTGCATCGGCGCCCGCGTGCCGCGCGTGGTGGCGCCGCCCGCCGCCTCCTCCGCGGCCGATGCATTAGACTGAAGGCAGGAGCGCCGCGCTGCGGCGCATCGGCTGGAGGCTCCATGGCCGTCGACCTGCGACAGCGCAACCTGCTGACCCTGCTGGATCTCACTCCGGGCGAAATCCGCCACCTGCTCGACCTGGCCGCCGCGCTGAAGGCGGAGAAGCGGGCCGGCCGCGAACGGCAGCGTCTGCGCGGCCGGAACATCGCCCTCATCTTCGAGAAGCGCTCCACCCGCACCCGCTGCGCCTTCGAGGTGGCCGCCCACGACCAGGGCGCGCAGGTCACCTACCTGGACCCAAGCGGCAGCCAGATGGGCGAGAAGGAGTCGGTCCGGGATACCGGCCGGGTGCTGGCGCGCCTCTACGACGGCATCGGGTACCGCGGCTTCGACCAGTCCGTCGTGGAGGAGCTGGGACGCTGCGGGGTCCCGGTGTGGAACGGCCTCACCGACGCCTTCCACCCCACCCAGGTGCTGGCGGACCTGCTCACCATGGAGGAGCATGCCGGGCGCTCCCTGCGGGAGGTCGCCTGCTGCTTCCTCGGCGACGGCGGCGGCAACATGGCCCGTTCCCTGCTGGTGGGCGCGGCGCAGATGGGCATGGACTTCCGCCTCGCCGCGCCGCCGTCCCGGCGTCCGGACGACGACCTGGTGGCGCGTTGCGGGTCCATCGCCCGGGACACGGGCGCGCGGCTGCTGATCACCGACGACCCGGCCGCCGCGGTGCCCGGGGCCGATTTCATCTACACCGACGTCTGGGTCTCCATGGGCGAGCCCGAATCGGTCTGGGCGGAGCGCATCGCGCTGCTGCGCCCCTACCAGGTGAATCGCGCAATGCTGGCGCTCAGCGGCAATCCCCGGGTGAAGTTCATGCACTGCCTGCCCGCCTTCCACAACCGTGCGACCCGCATCGGCGCGGCCGTCTACCGGGAGTACGGGCTGGAGGCGATGGAGGTGACCGAGGCGGTGTTCGAGTCGCCGGCAGCCATCGTCTTCGACCAGGCCGAGAACCGTATGCACACCATCAAGGCGGTGCTGGCGGCCACGCTGGGAGGCGCGGAATGAAGCCCCCCGCCGCGGGTCGACACCCGCCGATCCGGGGGCGCCCATGCTGCTGGTAGTCGCCCTGGGCGGGAATGCCCTGCTGCGCCGCGGCGAGCCTCTCACCGCAGAGCGTCAGCGCCGCAACGTCCGGGCGGCGGCGGCAGCGCTGGCGCCGCTGGCCCGCGAGCACCACCTGGTCATCTCCCACGGCAATGGCCCCCAGGTGGGTCTCCTGGCCCTGCAGGGAGCGGCCTGGCATCCGGAGGAGAGCTATCCGCTGGATATCCTCGATGCCGAGACCGAGGGGATGATCGGCTACCTCATCGAGCAGGAGATCGGCAACATGCTGCCCGGGCGGCGCTGCGCCACGCTGCTGACCCAGGTCGAGGTGGACCCCCGGGATCCGGCCTTCAGCCACCCCGCCAAGCCCATCGGCCCCCTCTACCCGGAGGCCGAGGCGCGCCGGCTGGCCCGCGAGCGGGGCTGGCGCATCGCCCCTGACGGCTGCGGCTGGCGCCGGGTGGTCGCTTCGCCGCGGCCCCTGCGCATCCTGGAGCTGCCGGTGATCGAGCTGCTGGTGGAACAGGGTGTCATCGTCGTCTGCGCCGGTGGCGGGGGTATCCCGGTGGTGCGCCGGGCGGACGGCAGCCTGGTGGGCGTGGAGTCGGTCATCGACAAGGACCGGGCGAGCGGCCTGCTGGCCCGCGAGCTGAAGGCGGACGCCTTCCTCATGCTCACCGACGTGGACGCCGTCTACCGCGGCTGGGGGACGGCCGCCGCCGAACCCATCCGCCGCGCCACCCCGGCCAGCCTCCGGCGGCTCGAGTTCGACCCGGGCAGCATGGGCCCGAAGGTGGAGGCCGCCTGCGAGTTCGTGGCCCGCACGGGCGCCGTGGCGGGCATCGGCACCCTGGATGGTGCGGCGGCGATTCTCGCCGGCGAGGCGGGCACGCAGGTCACGGCGGATTGAGCGGGGAGTGAGGGGTGCGGGGTGCGTGAGTGCGTGAATGCGTGAGTGCGTGAGTGCGTGGGTGCGTGAATGCGTGGGTGCGTGGGTGCGTGGGTGCGTGAATGCGTGAGTGCGTGAATGCGTGGGTGCGTGGGTGCGTGGGTGCGTGAAGGGTCGAAGGGGTAAGGGGTAAGGGGTAAGGGGTAAGGGGTAAGGGGTAAGGGGTAAGGGGTAAGGGGTAAGGGGTTGCGCGGGCTCTTGATTTTCGGGGACGCTCTTGACGGAACACGGAACACGGAACACGGAACACGGAACACGGAACACGGAACACGGAACACGGAACACGGAACACGGAACACG